>JANYBT010000020.1 GCA_025360645.1 Acidobacteriaceae bacterium
GAATGCAGTGGCGGTGCTGATCATCGCCTGCCCGTGTGCGTTGGGTCTGGCAACTCCGATGGCGATCATGGTGGGGACGGGGCGAGGAGCGTCGGCAGGCGTGCTCATCAAGAGCGCGGAGGCACTGGAGACGCTGGAGAAAGTGGACACGCTAGTGGTGGACAAGACCGGCACGTTGACGGAAGGGAAGCCGAAGCTGACCTCGGTGACGCCGGCCGCGGGCGTGACGGCTGATGACGTACTGCGGCTGGCCGCCAGCCTGGAGCGTGGGAGTGAGCATCCCTTGGCAGCAGCGGTGATGGCAGGCGCGGCTGAAAAAAACTTACCGCTGGCCGAAGTGAAAGAGTTTCAATCGCACTCCGGACAAGGTATTGAAGGCATAGTAGAAGGCAAGCGAGTCGCGGTGGGCAACCGTGGGTTCCTCGAGCAGATGGGAATTACCGTGCCGCGAGATCCCTTGACCGGGGGCGAGACCGAAATCTACGTCACGATCGAGGGCAAGTTTGCGGGAGCCATTGCAGTGGCCGACCCGGTCAAGCTGTCGGCACAACAAGTGGTCCTGCGGTTGAAGCAAGAGGGGATTCGGGTGGTGATGCTGACCGGCGATAGCCTGGCGACAGCGGAGGCAGTCGCCCGCAAGCTTGGCATCGAAGACTTCGAAGCGGAAGTATTGCCTGCGCAGAAATCAAAAATCGTGGAGCGACTGAAGGCGGAAGGACGCATCGTGGCCATGGCAGGCGACGGAGTGAACGACGCTCCGGCCCTGGCCCTGGCGCACGTTGGCATTGCGATGGGCACCGGCGCGGACGTGGCGATGGAAAGCGGGGGCGTCATTTTGCTCAAAGGCGATTTGGAAGGCATTCTACGGGCGCGCAAGTTGAGCCAGGCGACGATGAAGAACATCCGGCAAAATTTGTTCTTCGCGTTCGTATACAACTCGCTGGGAGTACCGATTGCGGCGGGAGTTCTGTATCCGGTGTTTGGGCTGCTGCTCAGTCCCATTCTCGCGGCGGCGGCGATGAGCTTTAGTTCGGTGTCAGTGATCACGAACTCGTTGCGCCTGCGGAATGTGAAGCTGACATAAAGACTGGAGCACTGGAAGGCCGAATCTTTCTGGCGCTCGCTGGTGACGGTTCGCTACAGCTTGTTCAGAAAATCGGCAATTTCGGGTGTGTTCCAGTCGATGGCGCCGATGAACTTTCTGCGCACAATACCCTGACGGTCGATGATGTAAGTTTCGGGAAAGCGCATGGTGCCATACAAGCTGTTGCTCTTCTGGGCTTCGTCGCGCACGGTGAGCAAATCCACGCCGTGGTCGATTAGAAATTTGCGATAGGCGCTCTCGTCGGCGTCCACGCTGACGGCTAGCACGGTCACGCCTTTACCTTTGAAGCTCCTCTGCAATTGCACCAGCGAGGGCATCTCCTGGACGCAGGGCGGGCACCAGGTGGCCCAGAAGTTGAGAATGACGATCTGCCCCCTAAGGTCGCTGAGAGCAACTTTGCGGTCGGAATCCTGCACTACGAAATCGGGGGCGGCGGAGCCGAGGTGTGGAAGATGAGTGGCGCGATTGCATCCGGCGAGTGCGAGAACCAATCCAATGCAAAGTAGAAGATGTTTCACGAGACTATTTTAGCGGAAGACACCGCCGCAATGGACACGGAGACTCTACCTTGGTGGAATACACCCCGGTTCGGGGGATCGAGTTGAGCCGAGCATTCCCTTCATCAGCCGAACGAATAATCATGCCAAACGAATCGCCTGTGGTGACCATCATTGTTCCCGCGAGGAATGAGGAGGCGTGTCTGGGAGCCTGCCTGACTTCCTTGATGGGGCAGGAGGGCGTGCGGTTTGAAGTGATCGTGGTGGACGATGGCTCGACCGACCGGACCCGCGCGATTGCGGAAAAGTTTGCGGTGCGGGTGATCAGCCCAGGGCCTCTGCCGGCGGGATGGACGGGCAAGAACAATTCGGTGGTGGCGGGCGCACGCGAGGCGAAAGGGCGCTGGTTATTGTTTACCGATGCCGACACGGTGCACCTGTCGGCCTCGCTAGCACGAAGCGTGGCAGAGGCGGAACAAGCCGGGGCGGATCTGTTGTCGTATTCGCCGGAACAGGTGGTCAAGACTTTCTGGGAGAAGGCAGTGATGCCGGTGATTTTTGCAGAACTGGCCGCAGCGTATCCTCCGGCGCAAGTGAGCGATCCCGATTCGGAGATAGCCGCGGCCAACGGACAATACATTCTGATCCGGCGGGAGGCCTACGATGCGGTGGGTGGGCATGAGGCGGTAGCGCATGATTTGCTGGAGGACGTGGCACTGGCGACCGCAGTGAAAAGGGCAGGACGGAAATTACTTTTTCGTTACGGCGGCGACGCGGTGCGCACGCGGATGTACCGGAGTTACGCGCAACTGGTGGAAGGATGGACCAAGAATCTGGCGCTGCTGTTTCCCTCGCCAGTAGGCTTGGCGTTGCGGCGGATGCTCGACGCGCTGCTGGTGATTGCGGGCTTGGTTTTCTCTGTGACCGCGCTTCCATTGGAGCGCTGGTGGGTGGGTGGATTGGGGCTGGTTCCGGCGAGCATGGTATGGTGGCGGGTTCGGCGGGCAAATTTTTCATGGGATGCGACCCTGCTGGCGACCTGGGCAGGGCTGCCAATGTTTTCGTATCTTTTGCTACGTTCGGCGATCGGTTACAGAACTGGTGGGGTAAGCTGGAAGGGAAGAAAATATTCGAGGACCCCCGGTGCGGGGTAAGGAGAGCGAAGTTGGGCACAGTGTATCTGACACGCAAGGCTGAGTTTGCCGCCTCGCACTACTATCACAGTCCAGAACTGTCGGCGGAGGAGAACTTGCGGCTGTTCGGCAAGTGCAACAATCCGAACGGCCACGGGCACAACTACACGCTGGAAGTCACGGTGAAGGGCGCGGTGGATGCCACATCGGGGTTCGTAGTGGATTTGAAGCAGCTGAAGGAAATCATGAACCGCGAAGTGCTGGAGGCGATGGATCACCGGTTCCTGAATAAAGAGGTGCCGGAGTTCGAGACGCTGATTCCGACGACGGAGAACATCGCGATCGCGGCCTGGCGGAGGCTGGAGCCTAAGCTGAAGGCGGCGCAACTGCATCGAGTGCGGGTGTATGAGACGCCCGACTTGTTTGTGGATTTCTACGGGGAAGCATGAAGGCATACTTGACGCGGCGGTACATGATTTCGGCTTCGCACCGGTTACACAGCGATGAGTTATCGCCGGAGCAAAACAACGAGATCTTTGGCAAATGCAACAACCCGCATGGGCACGGGCACAATTACATGATCGAAGTTACGGTGTCAGGCCAGGTGGATGCGCGGACCGGGATGGTGTGCAACCTGATGGATCTGGACCGGGTGGTGGGGAAAGAGATTGTGGAGCGTTACGACCATCAGAATTTGAATCTGCTGCCAGAATTCGAGAGAAATGTTCCCACCACCGAGAATTTGTGTATCGCGGTGTATGACATTTTGGAGCGTGGAATCCGGTTTGCTCATCTGGATAAAGTAAGAATTGAAGAGACGATGATGAATTCGTTTGAGTACGCGGGATAGGAGGGATCGCGCTATGAAACCAACACTTGAACCAACTACGTTGACCAGTGCGACGTTCGAAGACTTGGTGCGGGAGATTATTGTGCGGGTGGGAGAAGACCCGCGGCGCGAGGGACTGGAGGAGACACCGGCGCGGGTGGCCAAAGCCTATGCGCAGATCACGCGCGGATACCAGGAAGATCCGGAGGCGCTGCTGAAGAAGGCGCTGTTCACCGTGAACTACGACGAGATGGTCATCGTCAAAGACATTGAGATGTTTAGCCTGTGCGAGCATCACATGCTGCCGTTCTTCGGGAGGGTGCACGTGGCCTACATTCCGAACGGAAAAGTGATTGGGCTGAGCAAGATTCCGCGGCTGGTGGAGATTTTCGCGCGGCGTCTGCAGATCCAGGAACGGTTGACCATGCAGATTGCGCAGACGATCCAGAAAACGATTGAGCCGCAAGGGGTGGGCGTGGTGATCGAGGCGCGGCACCTTTGCATGATGATGCGGGGCGTGGAGAAACAACACTCGGCGGCGGTCACTTCGTCGATGCTGGGCTGTTTCCGCGAGGAGCAGGAAACGCGCAGTGAGTTTCTGGCGCTGATTCGCGAGAAGAACAGAGTAGTGTAGGCGCGCTTAGTTGCTAACCGCGGGTCCCCTCAAAAGAAATGTGCAGTGAAAATCCCAGGCCGCCCTCCCCCGAGGAGTACGGCCTGGTGTTCCTGTGGTCTGGACTTGCAGTTGTTCCAACCGCAACCGCGAGCCAGAGCCAGCCGCTCTTAACCTCAGTACGCGTGCAGCGAGAGTTTTGGATTGCGGCCTATCCAAAACGATAGGTGGGCTATCGGAATCGTAGGGCTGGAGGGCGCGTCGGATCGCAGGGCGGCTTGCGGTGCAACAAAACAAGGGACTTGCGGGCGGGCGAGCTGTGGTCATTGAATTGCCTTTCTGTCTGGCAGAAGTGTTTCTGAGAGGGAGGCAACCCATGTGTTGTGGCAGCGCGAGAACAGCAACTCAAAAGATCATTAGACCTGGACAGCCTGAGGCACGAAGAATGGTTTCATTGCCAGGCATTCTGGAGGTGGCACGATTCCAGTACACCGGCAAGAGGGGAGCGACGGTGGTGGGGGCAGCGACGGGCCGGAGCTATCGCTTCGTGAGCGACGGAGCGGTGGTGGCAGTGGACGGACGGGACATCGCATCGGTCGGCCAAAAGCCATTTCTCACGCGAGTGTAAGGGGGGCCGAGGAAGCTATCGGGCCGCCATTTTCCAGCTATTTCCGCAGCGATGCTGGTAGTATGATGATCGGCCGCTCTTCTCCCCCGCTTGGGGCCAGTCAGGAGAAGTGTCCATTGGTAGTGAAGAAGCGCTCCCGCTTATCTGCCGCAGACAAAGAGATCTACGCGCGGCAAGTGCAAATTTGCAAAGCATTTGCCAACACCACGCGGCTGCAGATGTTGGACCTGCTGGCGCATCGAGAATGGCCGGTGGGCGATTTGCAGAAGGAACTGCAAGTCTCCAAGCCCAATCTATCGCAACATCTAGCCATCTTGCGCGGTGCGGGAGTGATCTCGACCCGCCGGGAAGGCAAGCATGTGTATTGCACCCTGGCCATCCCGGAAGTGAAGCAAGCCTGCAAGTTGATTAAAGGCGTGCTGCGGGCGCAACTAAAGCGAGGACAGAAGCTGGCGGTGTGAAGCGGGGCAGAGCCCTGGGTCACTGGCTGCCGCCCCATCCTCCGGCAAAGCGGCGGCTCAGCTGCAACAAGTGGGGCCGCAGCAGGATTTCGGCGCGTCACCCGTCGGCTTTACCGCTCGGACAAATGCGCTGAAGAACTTGCCGTCCACTTGCGAGGCGATGGCATCGACGTCGATGCCCTGGCCGGTCAGGAATTCGCGGGCGTCGTCCACCCGGTAGATGCGAGTGGGCTCCAACTCAATGTGTTCAAATCCAGCCGCCGCCAACTTGCTGCGGTAGTCGTTCTCCTCCAGCGCTCCGGCGATGCAGCCTACCCAGGCTAGGATGCTCTGGCGAATTTCCGGCAGCATGTCGCCGCGAGTGACTACGTCGGAAACGGCGAGACGGCCACCCGGCTTCAATA
Source organism: Acidobacteriaceae bacterium (assembly GCA_025360645.1). GTDB lineage: Bacteria > Acidobacteriota > Terriglobia > Terriglobales > Acidobacteriaceae > JANYBT01. Next base: position 5,671 of record JANYBT010000020.1, read on the forward strand.
CCCGAAAGGCTTCGCGCAGAACGCGGTCCTTGTCCGCCGAGAGGTTGATCACGCAGTTGGAGATGATCACATCCACGGAATTGTCGGGCAGAGGGATGTGCTCAATTTCGCCCTTGAGGAACTCGACGTTGTCCACGCCCGCCTTGCGTTCATTTTTGTTTGGCGAGGGTGAGCATTTCGTCGGTCATGTCGAGGCCGTAGGCTTTGCCGGTGGGCCCGACGCGCTGGGCTGAGAGCAGCACATCAATGCCACCTCCCGAGCCCAGATCGAGAATAATCTCGCCGGCATGGAGTTGAGCCAGCGCGGTGGGGTTGCCGCAGCCCAGCGACGCCAATAGAGCCTCCTCGGGGATCTGCCCCGCCTGGGCCGCATCGTAGAGATTGGAGGTGATGGGGTCCGTCTATTCGCGAGCGGGGGAAGCGCCGCAACACGAACTGCCGCCTGTGGTGACGCGCAATGCGGCTTGGCCGTATTTCTCCTTCACGGCGTGCTTGATGGCGGTATTGGTTTCAGTTGTGCTCATTGATGGAATGTCCTATTTACGTATTTGAAGAATGCCAGACGGTTTGATTGCCTTGTTGCGGGTGCAGCACTCGGCATAGAGAAAGCCAAGAAGCTCTTGCAGGGCGTCGACGCTGGCGGTGTAGCGGAGGAAAGTACCCTCGCGCCGGATCTGCACCAGGCCCTCGTTCTTCAGCTTGTCGAGGTGGTGGGACAGAGTGGAGTTGGGGATGTCGAGTTCGTTTTGGATGTCGCCGACTACTAATCCGGTGGGATGGGCGGAGAGAAGCAACTGCATGATACGCAGGCGGGGGGCTGTGCCCATGGCAGAAAACATGTCGGCGTAGCGGGCGACGAGATCGGGGACGCGGTACGCAGTCGAGGGAACCATGTTTCGACATTACCGGAAATACGGATTACTGTCAAGGGGGCCGACGGCAGAGAGCTGAGATGCTGCGGTAGACCACCCGGTGCGGTGCTAGGGGACTGTGACAATCAGCGCGTTGCAGGCCTTCTTGCTTAGGCGACGGTAGCTGTGCTGGACAGCGGAGTCGAAGTAGATGGCGTCGCCGGTCTCCAACTGAAATTCTTCGCTGGCGATCTTGAGGTTCAACTCACCGGCTAGCAGATAAAGGAATTCCACGCCAGCGTGCTGATGAGGT
>JANYBT010000038.1 GCA_025360645.1 Acidobacteriaceae bacterium
TTTCGATCCGTTTGAGAAAGTGCTGCGGCTGCAGGTGGTGCACGCCGAGGCTGGTCATGCCCGGTTGCGTCGGGTTCGTGGCCACGGCACTCGAAAAGACAATGCTGCCGCCGAAAGGGAAGCGAGCGCGAATGCAACAAAACAAACTGCCGTCCCGGTGGTCGCAAACCTCGATCCAGACATGAACGTCCGCCAAATCCAGTACACCACAAACAACCCGCATATTCCCGCAGCGAACGAAGAAATCGAATAAGCGACCTTGATTCGGCGAAAGCAGTGCGGTGTCGCTGAAATGAGAAAGGCTGCTATGGGTGCGACGATGTGAGTCACTCGACTGTCCGTGGTATAGGACTCGTAGTAGTAGACCAGTGCCAAGCCTGCAGAGACGACTAGCCAGAAGAACCAATTGCTCTTGGCAGCGGAGGCAATATCATCTGCGCCGGAACTGAAAACCAACGCTATTGGTACAAACCATAATGTCGTTAGAGCAACCTCCCGTATTGCACTCGTTGGAATTCGGGTAGTCATGCCTTCCATCGCGAAGGTGATGCCGTATACAAACAGAATCGCCAATAGCCCTGTAGTCAGCCTGCACAACCCGCGGATCAGTAAACGTGCCATCAGATTCCTAAGATCACTTGCTGAACAATCACTTCTCCGAGTCTTCGTGCCTCCGTTGTTAAGTGTTGCTCGACTCTTACTCCCATTCAATGGTCCCCGGCGGCTTTGATGTGATGTCGTACACCACGCGATTCACTCCCCTCACTTCATTCACGATCCGACTGGAGATTGTCTTTAGCACTTCATAGGGCAGCGGCACCCAATCGGCGGTCATGCCGTCTTCCGAATGCACCGCCCGGACTGCGCAGGTGTAAGCGTAGGTGCGCTGGTCGCCCATCACGCCCACCGTCATTACCGGCAGCAGCACGGCGAACGATTGCCAGATTTTGGTGTACAGGCCCGCCTTGCGTATTTCGCCGACAACAATTTCATCGCAATCGCGCAGCAGGTCGGCGCGCTCGCGCGTGACTTCGCCCAGAATGCGCACCGCCAGTCCCGGCCCCGGAAACGGCTGGCGCTGCAAAATGTCTTCCGGCATGCCGAGGTCGCGTCCAATGAGCCGGACCTCGTCTTTGAATAAGTCGCGCAGCGGCTCAATCAGTTTTAGCTTCATGTTGTCGGGCAACCCGCCGACGTTGTGATGCGACTTGATAATCTGGGAGGGGCCGCGTACCGATTGCGACTCAATCACGTCAGGATAGAGCGTGCCCTGCACCAGCCACTGCACTTCGCCTTCTTCTTTTTCTATGCGCTGGGCCTGTTCGTCGAACACGGCGATGAACTCGCTGCCGATGATCTTGCGCTTGGTTTCGGGGTCGGTGACGCCCGCAAGCTTGCTGAGGAAGCGTTCACTGGCGTCCACGGCCACCACGTGCAGACCAAGTTTGTCGCGCAGGTTCTGCTGCACTTTTTCGAATTCGTTTTTGCGCAGCACGCCGTTGTTGACGAAGACGCAAGTCAGCCGCGACTTGCCTCCGTCGCGCATGGCCCGGTCCACCAGAGTGGCTGCGACTGAGGAATCCACTCCGCCGGAGAGCGCGCAGATGGCCCGCCCGCTGCCCACTTGCGTCCGCACCTGTTCAATGGTCGAGTTAATAAAGTGCTGCGCCGTCCAATTGGGTTTCGCGCCGCAAATATTGAGCACAAAGTTGCGCAAGATGTCGGTACCGCGCGGGGTGTGATGCACCTCAGGATGAAACTGCACCGCCCACATCCGCCGTTCCGGATTCTCAATGGCCGCCACCGCGCTCGGCGATTTGCCGGCCAACCGGAAGCCTGGCGGCAGCACGTCGGCCTCATCGCCGTGCGACATCCACACCGACAACGCCGCCGGCAGGCCCGCGAACAACTGCGACTGCGGCTCCACCGTCACCTCGGCGTGCCCGTACTCGCGCTTGTCGGCGGGGCGCACCTTCCCGCCCAACGCATGCACCATGTATTGCAGACCGTAGCAAATGCCCAGCACTGGCACGCCCAGCTCGAACACGCCGGGGTCGGCCACGGGCGCGTCCTGGTCGTACACCGACGACGGCCCGCCCGACAGGATGATCCCCACCGGCGAATAGCTGCGGATCTCCTCCAGCTTGGAGTTGCAGGGAAGGACGACGGAGAAGACGTTCTGTTCACGGATGCGGCGCGCGATGAGCTGCGAATACTGCGCGCCGAAGTCGAGGACTACGATGGACTGGGTTTCCACGAATGAGTGTCTCAGATTTCCGAAGCGAACGCTACTACCCACAAGCTCAGCGATACCCGGCTACGACTCCCTACTTCACCACCACATTCACCATCTTCCCCGCCACCACAATCACCTTCACAATCTGTTTGCCGCTGATGCCCGCAACCAGTTTCTCATCCGCCAGGGCGCGCTCTCTCAACAATTCTTCCGACGACCCCGCCGGCACCGTCACCCGGCTGCGCAGTTTGCCGTTGATCGAAATCGGGATCTCGATCTCATCTTCCTTGGCCAGCGCCGCATCGTACTTCGGCCAGGGCGCCCGCAGCAGGCTGCTGGTTTCGCCCAGCATCTCCCACAATTCCGCCGCCAGATACGGAGCAAACGGCGCCAGCAGCAGCACCAGCGCGCGCTGCATCTCGGCCACAACAGGCAAAGCAATCTTGCCCGCCGCAATCTGCTCTTCCACACCATACAGCGCATTCACCAGTTCCATGATGGCCGCGATGCAGGTATTGAAATGCCAGCGACCCTGAAAGTCGTCGGTCACCCGCTTGATGGTCTGGTGCAGTTTACGTTGGATGGCGCGCGCCTCGGGAGTCACCGCCGTCGGCATCGCGGCTTTCCAATGTGCCGCCTCCGGCTTGGCGTTGCGCAACACAAACCGGTACACCCGGCCCAGGAAGCGCTGAATCCCTTCCACCCCAGCCGCCTGCCAATCCAGATCGCGGTCAGGCGGCGCGGCGAACAGGCTATACATCCGCGCGGCATCGGCCCCGTAACGCGCCACCATCTCGTCCGGCGACACCACATTGCCCCGGCTCTTCGACATCTTGGCCCCGTCTTTGATCACCATCCCTTGAGTGAACAAACGTTCGACCGGTTCGTCGTTCTTGATCAGCCCCAGGTCACGCATCACCTTGGTCCAGAAGCGCGAGTAAATCAAATGCAGAATCGCGTGCTCCACTCCGCCAATGTATTGGTCGATGGGAAACCAATAATCCACCACCGCGCTATCGAACGGAGCCTTGTCATTGCGGGCGTCGGTGTAGCGGTAGAAGTACCAGGACGAATCGACAAACGTGTCCATGGTGTCGGTCTCGCGCCGCGCCGCGCCGCCGCACTTCGGGCAAGTCGCATTCACAAACTCTGGCACTCTCCCCAGCGGCGAACCGCCCACCAGCGTCACGTCCACCTTCTCTGGCAGCAACACCGGCAGATCTTTTTCCGGCACCGGAACAATGCCATCCTTCGCGCAGTACAGCATGGGGATGGGCGTGCCCCAGTAGCGCTGACGCGAGACCCCCCAATCCTTCAAGCGATAGGTGATGGTTGCCTTCCCAAACCCTTGCGTAGCAGCGTATTCGGACATTTGGCGAATCGCGTCTTCACAGCTCAATCCGTCATACAATCCCGAATTCACCAGCCGTCCTTCCGTCTCGGTGAACGCCTCCCTCCGCACCTCTACCGCGACCTCCGACCCCGGCACAGGTTCAATTACCTGCCGGATCTCCAGCCCGTACTTGGTGGCAAATTCGTGGTCGCGTTCATCGTGTGCCGGCACGCTCATGATCGCGCCGGTGCCATAGTCCATCAGAATGTAGTTCGCCACCCAGATCGGCGCCTTCTCTCCGCTAAACGGATTGATCGCGAACCGGCCGGTGTTCACCCCATGTTTTTCGATGGCCCCAATGTCGCCCGCTTCTTTGGCCTTGCGCTGTTCGGCGATCAGGCCGTCCACCTGGGCGCGCAGGTTTGCATCGCTGGCGGCAAACTGCTCCACCAGAGGATGCTGCGGCGCCAACTGAATCGAAGTCGCACCGTAGATGGTATCGACGCGGGTGGTGAAGACGGCAATCTTGGTGTCGCCCGCGCCGTCCAGCGCGAAGTCCACCAGCGTGCCTTCGCTGCGTCCAATCCAGTTGCGCTGCATGGTGCGCACTTTTTCCGGCCAGCCGTTCAGCTTCTCCAGATCGCTCAGCAGTTCGTCGGAATAATTCGTAATCCGCAGGAACCACTGTTCCAGTTCGCGCTGCTCCACCAGCGTGGTTTCGTGACGCCAGCAGTGTCCGCCGACCACCTGCTCGTTGGCCAGCACCGTCGCGCATTCCGGACACCAGTTCACCCGGCTCTTCTTGCGATACGCCAGGCCCCGCTCATAAAACTTCAGAAAGAACCACTGGTTCCAACGGTAGTAGTCGGGCAGGCAGGTGGTGACTTCGCGCGACCAGTCGTAAGCGAAGCCCAGGCGCTTCATCTGGACTTTCATGTTCGCAATGTTGGCGAGGGTCCAGCCGCGTGGCGGCGTGTTGTGCTTGATGGCCGCATTCTCCGCGGGCAGGCCAAACGAATCCCACCCCATGGGATGCAGCACGTTGTAGCCATTCATCCACATGTAGCGGGCCAGCGCGTCGCCGATGGCGTAGTTGCGCACATGCCCCATGTGCAGCGCGCCTGAGGGATAGGGCAGCATTTCCAGCACGTAGTACTTGGGCTTGGTGGAGTTCGGTTCAGCGGCGTAGAGCGAGGCGTCGCTCTGCCAGCGTTCGGCCCACTTG
>JANYBT010000050.1 GCA_025360645.1 Acidobacteriaceae bacterium
TTCCCATCTCCGGCCAACACGAACCCGGAGGAAGCCTTGCTGCCGGTGCAGGAGTTCGTGGTGCAGGGATAACCGAATGTGGTCAGAATGCCCGCGGGGGTGATGTTATAGGCGATGCCCTCACTCGAGTGGGCCGCGCCGTAGTAAGGTGCCGTAGAAGTTGCCGTCCAAGCCCTGGGCCAACTGCGCTTCGGGGTACTGCCCGTTGCCGTTGCCGAAATTGACCAGAGTGGTGAGGGTCGCCGAGGACGGGTTGACCGCGGTTTGCGCCAAACCGAAAGCGGCCAGCGCACTCAGCAGCGCCGCCACAAAAAAGACTTGCCTGAATTGACGAGACATCGAGAACCTCCAGGACAACAGTGCGGGGGATGCCGCCGGCGTACGTGCGGCTGAACGCAGTATATACCCCCAATGGTGCCGACTCTTCCCCGCGTGGCATAATGCCTGAACCTCTATGCGCCTCAAGAATCAGGTCGCACTTGTCACCGGCGGATCCCGCGGAATTGGCCGGGCCATTTGCCATGCGCTCGACGCCGAGGGCGCGCGGGTCATCGTGCACTACCACCAAAACCGCGCTGCCGCCGAAGAAGTGCAGGCCGGACTGCAACAGCCCGCGACACTGGCGCAGGCCGACATCGGTTCCGCGACCGCCATCACTAACATGGTTGCAGCCCTTCCCGACAATAGCATCGACATATTGGTGAACAATGCCGGGGTGTGGCGGGGCACGCCGATGGGTTCCAGCGAGGAAGCCGTGGTTGACCATTTGCTCGACACCAACCTCAAGGGCGTTTTCTGGATCACGCAGGCGATGTTGCCCAAACTTCGCGAGGGTGCGCGCATCGTGAACATGTCATCGGTCGCGGGGCGGATTGGGATCCCCAACGGCCGGAGCCTGTATGGCGCCACCAAAGCGGCGGTGGATTCGCTGACCAAGAGCTGGGCGCTCGAACTCGCTCCCCGCAAGATCCGAGTCAATGCGCTGGCTCCCGGCTTCGTCGACACCGATATGACGGCCGAGCTCATGGGCGACCCGGAAAGCAGGAAATGGGCGCTCAGCTTGTCTCCCTTAGGGCGCTTCGCGACGGCGGAGGATTGCGCCCGTCTCGCGGTATTCCTTGCGACTGACGACTCCGCCTCCATCACAGGCCAGTCTTTTAACGTCAGCGCGGGGTCTTTCGTCTAGGCTGGTAATGCCCTAACGAAAGGATTCCGCCAACCTGTGCTCCCAGGACCTCCCCGCAGTGGTAAAATTCAGGGTTTCCTCATCGCGTTGCATAAAGGAACTCTTATGCCTGATATTCTGCAAGCCAATCCTCCCGCACCCATTACCAGCTTGACCGAAGACGAGGTCATGTTCCGCGACAACATCCGGCAGTTTGCGGAAGAGAAGATCCGCCCGCTAGTCAAAGAGATGGACGAGAAGGCCGTCTTCGACCATTCGTTGATCGACCAGTTTTTCCAGCTGGGGCTGATGGGGATTGAAATTCCGGAACAATACGGTGGAGGCGGAGGCAAGTTCTTTGAAGCCATTCTGGCGGTGGAAGAACTGTCGCGGGTGGATGCTTCGGCGGGCGTGATCGTGGACGTGCAGAACACGCTGGTGAACAATGCGCTGATCCGCTGGACCACAGAAGAGCAGAGGAAGCGCTATCTGCCGCGCATGGCAACCGATTTGTGCGGCGCGTACGCGCTGAGCGAGGCCAGTTCCGGCTCCGATGCCTTTGGCCTGCAAACCAAAGCCGAACTCAAGGGCAGCGACTACGTTCTGAACGGGCGCAAGCTGTGGATCACGAACGGCAAAGAGGCGGGCGTGTTCATTCTGTTTGCGACGATTGACGCGGCTGCGGGATATAAGGGCATTACGGCGTTCATCGTGGAGAAGGACTATCCCGGCTTTACGGTGGGGAAGAAGGAAGACAAGGTGGGCATCCGGGCGTCGTCCACGTGTGAGCTGATTCTGGAAGACTGCCGCGTGCCCAGGGAAAACGTGCTGGGCGAAGTGGGCAAGGGATACAAAATCGCGATCGAGACGCTGAACGAAGGCCGCATCGGAATTGGCGCGCAAATGCTGGGGGTATCGCGGGGCGCGTGGGAGTATGCGACGAAGTATGCCCAGGAACGCAAACAGTTCGGCAAGTCCATCAGCGAGTTCCAGGGAATCCAATTCCAGATCGCGCAGATGGCGACCGAGATCGAAGCGGCCCGGCTGATGGTATACAACGCGGCGCGCATGAAAGATGCAGGCATGAACTTCGTGAAGGAAGCGGCCATGACCAAGCTGTTTTGCTCGCAGGTGGCGGAACGGGTTACATCGCTGGCGATCGAAATCTACGGCGGGTACGGCTTCACGAAAGACTACCCGGTGGAAAAGTATTGGCGCGATTCGAAGATTGGGAAGATCTACGAGGGTACGTCGAACATGCAGTTGGCGACGATTGCGAAGCTGGTGATGAAGTAGAGAGGCTTGCTAGATTTTCTGCAGGCGTTGCACGTCATGCACGCCGGGAATCTTTCGCACTCCGGCGATGATTTTCTCCAAGTGCTTAAGGTCGAGGATATCCAGCACCACGTCCACATTGGCCTGGGCGTTGGCGGAGCGGGACTCAATGTTGCGGATGTTGGTGCCGGTATCGCTGATGACGGCGGTGATCTGTTTCAACATGCCGGTACGGTCGTCACAGAACAGGGTGAGCTTGACCGGATAGGAGACCGGCGGCCCGTCCTTGTTGCGGGCCCATTGCACGTCAATGCGACGGTCAGCCTCATACATCAGGTTGGTGACGTTGGGGCAACTAACGCTGTGCACGGCGACGCCCTTGCCGCGGGTCACGTATCCAGTGATGCTTTCTCCGCGGATGGGATTGCAACAGCGGGCGAGGTAGGTCATGAGGTCGTCGCCATGTCCGCTGACCACGATGGCGTTGTTGCCGCTGCCAAATACACGGCGGATGGCGCTGGCGATGGTGCCAGCCGGTTTTTCGGCGGCTTCGTTGGGCTGGGCATCCGGAGGAACCAATCGGGCGAGCACTTGGCGAGCGGAGTACTTGCCATAGCCAATGCCGGCCATCAGATCGTCGATGCGTCCCAGGCCGTATGCGGAAGCGGCCTGCTGCAAGTCGGCATCGCGAATCTGTTTCAGCGAAATCCGGTACTTGCGAGCTTCTTTCTCCATCACCTTGCGGCCAATTTCAATAGCTCGCTCGCGCTGGTGGACATTGAGCCAGTGCTTGATCTTGTTGCGCGCCCGCCCGGACTGAACCACAGCCAGCCAATCGCGGCTGGGCTTGTGGCCGGGCTGGGTCATGATCTCGACAATGTCTCCACTGTGCAGCTTGTGGCGGACGGGAACCATTTTGCCGTTCACTTTCGCGCCCACGCAGGTGTGGCCTACATCGGTGTGCACGGTGTAGGCGAAATCGATGGGAGTGGCGTCGCGGGGCAGGACGACGACCCGGCCTTTGGGGGTGAAGGTGTACACCTCCTCGGGGTAGAGATCGACTTTGAGGCTGGCAAGAAACTGGTTGGGGTCGGTGACTCCGCGTTGCCGCTCGACAACTTGGCGGACCCAGGCCAGGCGCTCTTCGTCCTTGGCCGAGACCGGGCCATCTTTGTACTTCCAGTGGGCCGCAATGCCGTCTTCCGCGATCTTGTGCATTTCTTCAGTGCGAATCTGAAACTCGAAAGCATCGCCGCTTTCGTTGATGACCGAAGTGTGCAGGGATTGGTAAAGATTGGGGCGGGGCATGGCAATGAAGTCTTTGATGCGGCCGGGCACCGGCTGCCATAAGTTGTGAACAATCCCCAGGACCGCATAGCAGTCGGTGAGAGATGAGGTGATGACCCGCAGGGCATACAGGTCATAGACCTGCTTGATGCTGATGCCCTGGCGCACCAATTTCTTGTGGATGCTGTACAAACGCTTGATGCGGCTCTCGACGCGGGCCGTGATCCCGGCCTCTTTTAATTTGTCGGTCAGAGCGGATTCCACTTTGGCGAGAAGTTTCTCGCCAGCTTTGCGCTGGGCCTCAACCGCCTCGCGGATTTGCTCGTGAGCGATGGGGTCGAGATACTTGAAGCCCAGATCCTCGAGTTCGCCGCGAATCTTGCCCATCCCCAGGCGATGCGCGATGGGAGCGTAGATTTCGAGGGTTTCGCGCGCAATCTTCTGCTGGCGCTCAGGCGACAAGTGTTCCAGGGTGCGCATGTTGTGCAAGCGGTCGGCCAGTTTGATGAGCACGACGCGAATGTCGTCCACCATGGCCAGCATCATCTTGCGCAGGTTTTCGGCTTGCTGCTCTTCGCGGGAAGAAAAATCAATGGCGTTGATCTTGGTGACGCCCTCTACAATATGGGCCACCTGTTCGCCGAATTCCTTGCGCACATCCACCACCGTGACATCGGTGTCTTCAATGGCGTCATGCAACAGGCCGGCCACGATGGCGACGGGATCAAGCTTCATGTCGGCCAGTACCGCAGCCACTTCGAGGGGGTGGACCAGGTAAGGCTGGCCGGAGGCGCGGGTTTGGCCCTCGTGGTGCTTCAGGGAGAAGTCGTAAGCCTTCTTGACGATGTCCAGATTCTGGTTGGGGAAGGTCTCTTTCAGCTTGCGCATCAACTCACGGAAGCGGGTAACCGTGAGGACATTCGTCGCGAGCTGTTGGCGCAGTGTCGCCATGAGGAATTATAGTCTCCTGGCTTGAAGGAGCAAACCGGCGGGACGCGCGGAATGGAATGCAGCGGGAAAAGATGCGGCCTCCTTTGTCGTTGAGAGAAAATCCGGGGCAGTGCGGTGCGGGCGGCACGGACTACCGAAGGGGATTCTGCTACAGTACTCAACCATGAGCCCCCAGAATTCTCCTCGTGTGCTGGTGAGCGGAGCTTCCGGCCTGATCGGATCTGCTTTAGTGTCAGCGCTGCAAGCGCAGGGTTACCAAGTGGTACAACTCACTCGTGGTGCGGTGAAGCGGGCCGACCAGATTAGTTGGGATATGGGGACGCCCCTGGCGCCACAGTCGGTCTCAGGCTTCGACGCGGTGGTTCATCTGGCGGGCGAGAGCATTGTGGGGCGATGGAGCGATGCCAAGAAGCGCGCCATCCGCGACAGCCGGGTGCAGGGGACGCAGAATCTGGCCAACGCGCTGGCGAACGCGGAGGTGAAGCCGCGGGTGTTCCTGAGCGGTTCGGCCATTGGTTTTTACGGCGACCGGGGAAATGAAGTGCTGCGCGAGGACAGCGTATCGGGGCAAAATTTTCTGGCGGGAGTTTGCCGCGAGTGGGAAGCGGCGGCGCAACCAGCCATCGCGGCAGGGATCCGGACGGCGTTTCTGCGCACAGGTGTGGTGTTGAGCGCGGCGGGGGGAGCGCTGGCCAAAATGCTGCCGCCGTTCAAGATGGGGGTCGGAGGCAAAGTGGGCTCGGGGCAGCAGTGGATGAGCTGGATCTCGCTGGAAGACGAAGTCGGGGCCATTCTGCACGTGCTAAAGAGCGACGGGTTATCCGGCGCCGTCAACCTGGTTTCCCCGGAAACTGCGACCAACGCGGACTTCACGAAAGTGCTGGCCAGCGTGCTGTCGAGGCCTGCGATTTTCCCCGTGCCAGCATTTGCAGCGCGGCTGGTGTTTGGACAGATGGCGGACGAACTATTGCTGGCAAGCCAGCGGGTAGAGCCCGCCAAATTGATGGAGAGTGGCTACCGCTTCCGCCACTCGGGGCTGCGCCTGGCGCTGGAAGCGATTCTGGAGAGCTAACAACCGACTAAGTTCGATAGGCATGCATGAAGGCTTCCACGCGTTCATGCACGCTCAAAACGTGGCGAGGGAGCGCCAGGTGGCTGCCTTCCTCGAGGATGGGAATAAGCTTGTCGAATTCCGGACCGGAATGTGAGCCGGTCACGATGGTGCGAATTGGGTGAAAGAGTTCTTTGCCCTTCGCGCCGGCTTCTGTTTTTACCTCATTGACGATCGTCTTGAAGCGTTCTGGCGTGAGCTGATGGGCCTTCGCCTCCGGGTCGTCCAGAATCTTACCGCTGAAAGCTTCTATTACGGCAGAGGTGTTGGGTCCGGCTAGAACTTCGGCATTGTCAGGGGAGGCCAGCGCTGCCGCGGCGTCGCAGTGAAAAATGAGAGATGCTTTCTCCGGCAACTGATCCAGGCGGTCCACGGACGGCGCGAGTAGCAGCGTGATTTTGGCCAGCCAGTCGGTGACCGGCGGGGGTGGAGTCCAGGGATACGGTTCCGAGGGTTCGACGCCGGCGGCCCTGGCCATTTCGCTCACGATTGACCGCGTGTAGTACGGCAGCGCCAACTGAGCGATGCGTTCCAGCGGCGCTTCCTTGATGTAATGGCGGTTCAGCCAGTAGAGCTTCTCCATGTCAAAGACGGCGGGCGAGGGCGTGACCCGATCGAGAGAAAACTCTTTCACCAATTCCGAAAGCGAAAAGACTTCGCGGGTCCCACCGTGGGGGGCCCATCCCAGCAAAGCAAGGTAGTTGTTCAAGGCTTCCGGGAGAACGCCCATTTCGCGGAAAGTGGCAATGGAAGTGGCTCCATGGCGCTTGGAGAGCCGTTCACGGTCGGCGCCGAGGATGGTGGAAAGGTGGGCGAATTCAGGCACGGGCCAGCCCAGCGCTTCATAAACGGCAACTTGCTTGGGAGTATTGGAGATGTGGTCGTCGCCTCGAATGACGTGGGAGATCTGCATCAAAGCGTCATCGATCACGACCACAAAGTTGTACACCGGCATGCCGCTGGAGCGCAGCAGAATAGGATCGCTGACCACTTCATTGGAGAACTCGACCGGGCCGCGTACGATGTCGTGAAAGCGGATGGCGTGCTCGGGAATGCGCAGGCGAATTGCTCCGCCCTCGCCGGCAGCCCGGCGACGCTGGGACTCATCGAGATCGAGGGCGCGGCACTTGCCGGAGTAGATGGGCTGGCGGTGCTCGGCATGGGCAAGCTTGCGTTCGAGCTCAAGTTCTTCGTCGGTGCAGAAGCAGAGGTAGGCTTTGCGGTCGTTGAGCAGGCGCTCGGCATGTTCCCGGTAAATCTCCAGCCGGTCCGACTGGCGGTAGGGAGCATAAGGGCCGCCGATGTCGGGCCCCTCGTCCCAGTCAAGGCCGAGCCATTTGAGGTCGGCGACGAGTTGGTCTTCATAGCGGACCTGGCTGCGTTCGATATCGGTGTCTTCGATGCGGAGGATCATGGTGCCGCGTTTTTGGCGGGCAAAGACCCAGTTGAACAGGGCAGTACGCGCATTGCCGACGTGGAGGTGGCCGGTAGGGGAAGGGGCGAAACGAACGCGAACGCTGGAGGTCACCCCTTGATGGTACCGGACGGGGTGCGGACTGTGAAAGCAGGAGGCTGCCTGACCGAGATCTGGAGATTGGGTAAGAGTCGGGTTTTCCCAGTGCAGCCAGCGTTCCCTATAATTCTGCTCACCGATTCGGTCCAGGCACGTCCAAATCTATGCAAGCCGGGAGATTAGAACAGGCGGCTTGCCGAGGACACTCGGAACATGCCAGCCAACGCTTTCGTAACAGACATTACGGTTGGCGACAGTTTCCGGTCAGGCCGCGCAGGCGGACGGGCGAAGACTAGCGGAACCCAGGACTTTATGGCTGGGCTGGAAAGCCGCATGGATGATACGACGCTGATTCGCGAGGCGCAGCGGGGGAATTGCGCTGCCTTCGAGGATCTGGTGCGCCACTACGACCAAGCGGTGTTGCGCCTGGCCCTCCACCTGACCCGATCGGAAGCGGACGCCCAGGACATCTACCAGGAAGCCTTCCTCAAGGCTTTCAAGAACATTGGCAGTTTCCGATTTGAGTGCTCGTTCTATACCTGGATTTACCGCATCGCCACCAATTTGTGTCTCGACCATCTGCGCCGGAAGCAGGTACGCAAGGAAGACGCCCCGGTGGCTCAGGACGCATATGGCGAAACCTACAGCTTGCTGGATCAGGTGGCGGACGGGCGGGCGGGAGCGAATCCGGAACGTCAACTGATGGGCCGCGAGGTCGGTGGACGGATCAATGCCGCGCTGGCGAAATTGACCCCGCGCGAGCGCATGGTGTTTGAGCTGAAGCACTATCACGGGATGAAGCTGCGCACCGTCGGCGAAATGCTGAATACGACCGAAGAGACGGCCAAGAACACGCTGTTCCGCGCCACTCAGAAGCTGCGCGGCGCGCTGGCGGACATGAGATGAAGAGATCGCAAGCCAAGGGCAATTCCCCGCAGAAGGGGGCAATACGATGAAGTGCGATTGGGTACGAGACAACATTGCGCTGTATGTCTATGACGAACTGGCCGACGATGCCCGTCATGAACTGGAGCAGCACGTCAGCCGATGTACGGATTGCGCCGCGGAACTGCAGGGGACGCAAGAGTTCCAGCAGACCTTGAAGCAGATTCCGTTGATGGAACCTTCGCCGAACCTGCTGGCGGCCTCGCGCATGAGGCTGCAGGAAGCGTTGGAGAGCGCCGAGCAGGGTCCGTGGTGGCGGTGGCTGGTGTTTGATGGCGGAGCATGGCTGCGGCAGGTGAAGCTGGCGCCGGCGCTGGTGGCGGCGATCTTCATTGTCGGTTTTGCCGGCGGCATTGGCACGAGTTACAAGTTGGTATCGCAACGTCCGGGGCTGGCACCGGTCAGCCCGGCAGCGTCGCTGACTGAATTGTCGGTGGCGGAATCGTCGGTGGCAGGCATTCGTTCGGTGGCGCAAGATCCGGTCTCCAACCAGGTCAGCATTAAGTACGACGCGGTTTCAACGAAGGAAGCGAAGGGTTCGATGAACGACCAGCGCATCCAGCAGTTGCTGCTGTTTGCTGCGCGCAACAATTACAACTCGGGCGTGCGCATGGATTCGGTGGATTTGTTGACCCAGAAGCCGGATAACACAGGAGTGCGCGAAGTTTTGATTTATGCGCTGCGCAATGACGCTAATCCCGGAGTACGGTTGAAGGCTTTGGAAGCGCTGGGGCCCTATGTGAAACAAGACGTGCGAGTACGGAATGCCGTGCTCGATGCCTTGACTAGCGACAGCAATTCGGGAGTGCGGACGCAGGCCATCCACTTGCTGGACACGGTGAAGGCCGACGGCAGCGTACGTAGCGTGTTGCGCACCTTGGCCGAGAAAGACAAGAACCAATACATTCGCAGCCAGGCACGGACGGTGCTGGCGCAATTGCCGGAAATGGATTAAGCAGTGAGCCAATTATTTGTGATTCCGCGGGAACGCTACTTCGGCGGAGGATTCGTGAAACGCAATCGGACAATCGCCAGCCTGGCCCTGGCGCTGGTCAGCCTGACTCCGCTTGTGATGTCGCAGGAGAGCAGAGTGATGCGCGAGGGTGGGAACTGGGTCGAGGAAGTGAGCGGTTCGCTGAGCGCGGCAAAAGTGGTGAGGATCAAAGCGGAGCCGGGGGCGGTGCGGGTGTTGGGCGACTCGCAATCGGGGATCAGCTATAGCGTGCGCAGCCAGGCCTTCACCTCGGACGAAAAGAACGCGCGGCGGCAGTTCGAAATGTACAAGATTAGCGCCGCAGTCCGCGGCGAGACGGTGTGGATTACCGGGGAGTGGCAAGGCGGGCGTCCGCGGAAGTTCTCCAGCGAGTTCACTATTCATGTGCCGCGCAACACCGAATGGGTGAAGGTGGAAACCGACGGCGGTAGCGTCTCAGCCACTGGCCTGGCGGGACGGCTGGATTCGGAGAGCGGCGGAGGCACCATCCATCTGGATGATATCGGGGGCCCGGTCAACGCGGAAACCGGCGGAGGCACCATTGAAGTGGGCAATGTGGGCGGCGACTTGGTGGTTCGCACCGGCGGAGGGTCAATCCATGTGGGGTCAGCCAAGGGCAAAGTGGTGGCCGAGACCGGGGGAGGCAGCGTTACGGTCGCCTCAGGACTGCAAGGGGTAGTGATTGAAACTGGCGCTGGTTCGGTGCAACTGAAAAAGTGCGTGGGCAAAGCCAAAGTGAGCAGTGGCGGCGGCAGTGTGGAACTGGGGGATATTAACGGCCCGGTGGAAGTGGAAACCGGGGCGGGCAGCATTCGGGTGGCTTGGGCGACGGGGATGGTACACGCGGAAACCGGGGGTGGCTCGGTGGAACTGAGCGGAGTTTCGTCTGCGCACGTGGAAACCGGGGGCGGCGCGATTGTGGCCAAGTTCGTGGACTCCAATCGAGACCGGCCGGAGTCGCTGCTGGAAACACCGGTCGGAGACGTGGTGGTGTACCTGATCCAGGATGTGCCAATGACGGTGCGGGCGGTGTTGGAGGTGGCGAATGGTCACACGATCACTTCCGACTTCGCGGAATTGCGGGTGAGTTCGGAGGGCGGCGAGTGGGGCCCTCGAATCCAAACCGCAGAAGGAAAGTTGAACGGGGGCGGGCCGACGCTGAAGGTTCGCACCACGACGGGGGATGTGATGTTTCACCGTGCACAACGGTAGGAAAGATCTAAAGTCAGGGAGGTTGCAATGAACAAATATTTTCTATGCACGCTGTTGCTGCTATCGCTGGCGAGCCTGAATGCGGCTGCCGAGGATTGCGTTACCAGTCCAATGAGTGACAGCTTCTCGCTGTTGGGGGAAGGCTCGGGTACCGGCTCCTACCTGGGCGTTGACATCAATGACGTGACTGCGGACCGGGTCCACGACCTGAAGTTGAAAGAGGAACACGGGGTCGAAGTGACCATGGTCGACCAGGATGCACCGGCGGGAAAGGCCGGCATCAAGGAGCATGACGTCATTCTCACCATGAATGGCACGTTGATTGAGAGCGGCGAACAACTGCGGCGCATGATCCATGAAACGCCTGCGGGACGCACCGTGACCTTGGGCATGAGCCGCGATGGACAGACGGTGACCTTGCAAGTGGAACTGGGGAAGCATTCCAGGAAGAACGAGTGGCCGCCCCACGTCGCAGATGGGCAATTTGAGACGCCCGAGATGCCTGAGATTTCCGGTATGCCTGGATTCGGAATCTCACCCTTTAACGTCATTATGGTCCGTACCTCCACTCGCAGTGGATTGATGTTTGAAAATCTGACCCCGCAGTTGGGCGAGTTTTTTGGGGTGAAGGGTGGCCACGGGGTTCTGGTGCGCGAAGTTTCGAAGGGAAGCCCCGCGGAGAAAGCAGGCCTGCGCGCCGGCGACGTGGTGGTGAAAGTGAACAGCCAGCCAGTGCATGATTGTGACGATCTGGTGCGCTGGTTACGCAACGGCAAGTCCCCCTCCAGTGCCATCACCATTGTCCGCGAAAAACGAGAGCAGACTATTAACGTGGTGCTGCCCGAAAGGAAAGAGTCGGGCGAGTTGTTTGACGAAGAAAGTTTGTGGGCGCCAGCGGTGCGAGAGCAGGCCAAAGCTGCCATGCAGCAAGCTAAAGTGGAGATTGCGCGATTGCAGCCCGAACTCAAGAAGGCTGCGGCGGAGTGGAAGCTCGAGCGATCAGATCTGGAGCAAATGCGCAAAGACCTGGCCAAGCAAATGGAAGAGCTGAGGCGAGAGATGCAAAGCGCTGAATTCTAAACTTTTGGCAGGTACCCGATAGATGGGGCGGCCCTTGGGCCGTCCCTTTTTTGCGATCGGTCGCGCTCTGGAATCTTCTGCTCGCCGCCAGTGAGTGGTAACCTAGCTTAGTCACCCCGCATCTCAGCCTTCAGTCACCGGCACTATTGTTTGAAGCGGAGGCAGGATCGCGCCAGCGTGCGGCGGTGTGGGTGACGCGATTTCCCTACGGAGTTGGAACTCATGCAGCAGCGGTATCTAGCGGTTCTTGTGGTGGCGGTTTCGCTCCTTGCCATCACCAGTTGCGGCGTCATCGGCGGTAGCACGAGCTCTACCCACTGGGCTTATGCCACGTTATCCTCGCTGAATCAGGTCGTCTCCTTTCAGGTGGACAACGGCTCCGGCAGCCTGACCCTGAAAGCCACTTCGACAACTGGGACGGCGCCCGCTGCGTTCGCGTTGCATCCCTCCAACCAGTATGCCTACACCGCCAACGCTGGCGACAATACCATTTCTCTCTACCGGGTGAACCTGGTGACGGGCGCTCTGGCGGAAGTGCTGCCTCGTATTGCTTCCGGCAGAAACCCCACAGCGTTGGCCATGGATGCGGCGGGCAGTGTTCTGCTCTGCGTGAATAGCGGGTCGAACAGCGTGTCGGTCTATTCGGTCAGCTCCAGCACGGGCGTGCTGACCGCCATCGGTTCGCCGGCAGCCACAGGGAACGCTCCCCAGGGCATTACCGTGACGGGAAACTTTGTGTACGTCACGAATGCGAATTCGGCGTCCGTGTCAGCCTATACCGTGGCCTCGGGTGTGCTCACTCCGGTTGGTTCTTTCCTGACCGGGAATGCGCCTTTTGCGGTCGCCGCCGATCCCGCAGGGAAGTTCCTTTACGTTGCCAATATGCTCGACAGCACGGTCTCAGGGTTCACCATCGACGCGAGCACTGGAAGTTTGAAGCCGCAAGTGCTGCAGTTCGTGGGGTCAGGCACCCATCCCTCTTCGCTGACCGTCGATCCTTCCGGCAAATACCTTTACGTTAGCAATCTGAGTTCGAACAACGTTTCGGGATACACCATTGATGCAACTACGGGTGTGCCGACGCAGATCACGAGCACGACTGCGGGCGACTCTTCGCCCTATGCGGCGGGTACGGCTCCGGTGTTTGTGGCGGCGGATCCGTCGGGCAAATTCATTTTCGCGGTCAATGAGACGTCGAACAATATCACCGGTTTTAAGATCGACACGACCACCGGCATCTTGACCGCCGCCGCCAACTCTCCGACAACTGCGGGAACTTCGCCGGTATCGCTAGTGATCATGAAGTAGGCTATTGGTCGGCGACGGAGTTGCGCAATCTGCCCACGCCCTCGACCCTGACCTCAATCACGTCCCCCGCAACCACCGGACCTACTCCGGACGGCGTACCGGTGGCGATCAAATCCCCCGGCTCGAGAGTCATGACCTGGCTGATGTAGCGAATGATCAGGTCAAGTGGAAAGATAAAATCCCGTGTGTTGCCAGACTGGCGCACTTCGCCGTTGACGTAGGTTTCCACACTCACCCCCTGCCAAGGATCGATGCCTCCAGTGGTCACCAAGGGGCCCACCGGGCAAAAGGTATCGAACCCCTTGGCGCGCGTCCACTGGCCGTCCTTGTTCTGCAGGTCACGCGCGGTGAAGTCATTCACGCAGGTGTAGCCGAGAATGTAGGGGCGGACATCTTCATCGTCAGCCAGCTTGTGACACTTCTTGCCAATGACAACGCCTAGCTCGCCCTCATAGTCGGTGCGCTGGGCGATGGCCGTGGGTCGCAAGATGGTGCCGCCATGCCCCAGCAGCGAGGAAGGCGGCTTAAAGAACAACAAGGGTTCCAGCGGGACGGCATTGCCCAGCTCGGCAGCGTGCTCTCGATAGTTGCGTCCCACACAAACAATTTTCGAGGGACAGACCGCCGGCAACAGCGTCGCCTCCTGCAGAGCGAGCGGCGTCATGTAACGGGCTCTGGTAGTAATGCCAATCTCGGGAGCCTCATCCAGAGTGTGGGTGATCATTTCCTGGCCGCCGACAGTTTCGACCAAGCCATAGAGGGCACTGTCGGCGAGTTCGAAACGGCAGTATTTCATGGCATGATACTGAGGCTTTAGTTTAGGGGACACTCTCGCTTGCCTCCTCTGACTTTGTACTCTCGTTGCCGCGTTCGTCTACCGCAGAGACAGAGTAGAAGTATTTTTTTCCGCCGGCCAGTTTCGAATCGCGATACGCCGGAGCTTTGACGAGCTCGGTGTTCAAGCGGGCTGCGGGTTCGTCGTTTTCGCGCCGGTAAATGTTGTATCCGGCGAGATCGGAGTCCGTATCGGGAGCCCAGATCAAGTCAATGAATGGCTGCTGGCCCGGTCCGGAAAACGCCGCCTGCACGCCGCTCGGAACTGCCGGAGGGAAAACATCGTGGGCCCAGACGTCGACGGGCGCCGTGTCGTCGCCTTCCACTTGAAGGGCCTCATTTTGCGCGCTTGCGGTTACGATGCACACTCGGTACTCGTAGCGCTTCTCCCACTCGAAGCCATGGTCCACAATACGCCCTGGATCGAGAGTAGCGGGGACTTCTCCTGCAATCACGCTGGCCTTGGCATCTGCAGCGCGCCGGTAGATGCGATAGAAGTGATTGAAGGCATTGGAGCCAGCAGGCGAAATCGGACTCCACCGCAGCACGACTCCTTCCGCTGTGACCCCGGCTGCGAATCCCTCAGGTGGAGGCTGAGTGGGGAATGCCGGCACAATGACTTGATTCGAGAGGCCCGCGCTCCGTCCCTCGGCATTCAGCGCTTCCACCGCATACATCACTGTTGCCGCGGCGGTTTCCGACTGCGCCTCGCGGGGCAGGTGGTCCACGTAAGTTGCAGGCTCGGCCGCGCCGGTCGTCTTTGTGGCCCGGACCACTGGCGGCAGCATTCCCACCGGAGAACCACAGGAAGTCATGGAGTCGGAGTTCCGGCAAATTCGCGTGGGAGCCATGGAACGCAGGTTCTGCCGGTCGGTGGTTTGGAGGGGAACGGTCCAGGTGAGGGTGACGGTCTCGCCTTTGCGGGTGGCGCGAAGATCGGTGGGGGGTCTGGGGAGCTCCAGGGACGGTGGGAGGGGAGGTCCAGGCGAAGCGCAGCCGAACTCCAGTCCAAGCAGGAGGAGAGCAAGGGAACGAAACTTGTACCGGACGCTCATGCGCTGAAGAATCGAGGGTACCACGGCGGGAGCAGGCTGGTTCCCAGGCTGCCAATGTCCACCCGAGAAGTGAGATGGGTGCGGTTGATCGTGGCCATGAAGTGAGAGAGCGCGGTTTGACCTTGGCTACAGAATGTAGCGCGACAAGTCCTGGTCTTTCACAATCTCGCTCAGCGTCTTGCGCACGTAGTCGGCGTCGATGGTGACCTGCTGACCCTTCTTCTCCGGCGCGTCGAAACTGATTTCATCCAGCACTCTTTCCATGATCGTATGCAAGCGCCGGGCCCCGATGTTTTCTGTGCCCTCGTTCACACGGAAGGCAAATCGCGCGACTTCGCTGAGCGATTCGGGAGTGAACTCCAGCTTTACGCCCTCGGTGTCGAGCAACGCGACGTATTGTTTCACCAGCGACGACTTGGGCTCAGTCAGGATGCGCACAAAGTCCTCCATCGTGAGGGATTGCAACTCCACACGGATAGGAAAGCGGCCTTGCAGCTCGGGGATGAGGTCGCTGGGTTTGGAGACGTGGAACGCGCCGGCCGCGATAAACAAGATGTGATCGGTGCGGACCATGCCATAGCGGGTGTTGACCGTCGTGCCCTCAACAATGGGAAGAATGTCGCGCTGCACACCTTCGCGGGAAACGTCCGGGCCGTGACCGCTCTCGCGCCCGGCGATCTTGTCGATTTCGTCGAGGAACACAATCCCAGAGTTCTCCACCCGGTCAATCGCCATGCGGGTGACCTGGTCCATGTCGATCAGGCGCTGCTCTTCTTCCTGAATCAGATACTCGAAGGCCTCATTGACCTTCACCTTCCGCTTCTTGGTGCGCTGGCCGAAGATATTGGGCAGCATGTCTTTGATGTTGACGTCCATCTCCTCCATGCCCTGGTTGGAAATGATCTCAAAGGAAGGAAAATTCTTTTCGCGGACCTCAACTTCGACGGTGCGGTCATCCAGTTTGCCCTCGCGCAACTGCTGACGCAGCTTTTCGCGAGTGCGGGAACTGGACTCCTCAATGACGGTCGCGCCTTCCAGCACCACGCCGCCGGTGGGCTCGGTGGGCCGCGGGTTCGCAGGCGGCAGTAGCAGATCGAGCAACCGTTCCTCGGCGTTGAGTTCGGCTTTGTCGGCGACGTCTTCCAGTTTTTCTTCGCGCACCATCTCGATGGCGATTTCTACCAAGTCGCGAATCATGGACTCGACATCGCGCCCCACGTAGCCGACTTCGGTGAACTTCGAAGCTTCCACCTTCAGGAATGGCGAACCAGCCAGCTTCGCCAAGCGCCGGGCAATCTCGGTCTTTCCCACGCCGGTCGGCCCGATCATGATGATGTTCTTGGGGATCACTTCTTCGGCGAGTTCCGGAGTGAGCTTTTGGCGGCGCATCCGGTTACGCAGCGCGATGGCCACGGCCCGCTTGGCGGCATGCTGGCCGATGACATACTTGTCCAGTTCGGTGACGATCTCACGCGGAGTCAGGTCGTCGAGCGTTACCTGCTCTTCATCTGCGGTGGAGGGGAGATAAATAGCCATAATGATTCGGAGCCGAAAGCCGTCAGGCCCGCGCCCGGGCCAGTCTTACAATTCCTCAATGGTGACGCAATCGTTGGTATAGATGCACATGCGGCCGGCGATTTTCATGGCTTCCTCGGCGATTTGCCGGGCGGAAAGCTGGGTGTGATCGGCCAGCGCCTGGGCAGCCGCCTGCGCAAACGGGCCACCGCTGCCGATTGCCGCAATTCCGCTGTCAGGCTCGATTACGTCGCCCTGACCGCTCAGCAGGAAGGTCTGTTCCTTGTCGGCCACTAGCAACAGCGCTTCCAGGTGCCGCAAAAACTTGTCGGTGCGCCAGTCTTTGGCGAGTTCCACCGCACCGCGACCCAGGTTGCCGTGATATTGGTCGAGTTTGGCTTCAAAGCGGCTGAACAGAGAAAACGCATCGGCAGTTGAGCCGGCGAATCCAGCCAGGATCTTGTCCTGGTAGAGGCGGCGGATCTTCCGCGCCCCGTGTTTAATCACGGAATCGCCCAGCGTCACTTGCCCATCGCCCGCCATCACAATATGGCCTTCGCGGCGCACACAGAGGACGGTGGTGGAGCGAATCAGGCGGGCTGGTTTGGCGGGCTCTTCTGCCCGAATTGGTTGCAATACTCGCTTGGGACTCATCAAGTTATCTTTTGATTATAGCAGCGGCCAAAGGATTCAATGGGAGGGGGCTGCAGCGTGTAAAATTGCGTGTAGAGAGCACGCGGGAGTCCAATTTTTGCCCTTTCTTGACGATTTGAACCCCCAACAGCGCGAGGCGGTAGAAACGGTGCAGGGCCCCGTGCTGATCTTGGCCGGGGCGGGCAGCGGCAAGACGCGCGCTATCACCTACCGCATCGCCCATCTCATTGAAAATGTTGGCGTCATGCCTGAGGCGATTCTGGCCGTCACCTTCACCAACAAAGCCGCCTCGGAAATGGCTGAGCGGGTGGAAAGACTGGCGGGAGGGCTCAGCATCGCCAAGCCGGTCATCTCGACCTTTCACTCGTTTTGCGTGCGAGTGTTGCGGCGCGATATTGAGAAGCTGCGCATCCCGGCCTCGACCCCGGGCGGAAATCCCATCGGCCAACGCAAAGATTTCGTCATCTACGACGAGAGCGATCAACAGCAAATCGTCAAGGCCGTGATGCGCCGCCTTGGGGTTGACGACAAACAACTCACGCCGCGCAATGTGCTGTCGCGTATCTCCTGGGCCAAGAACCACATGCTCGACCCGCAGGAAGCGTACTTGAAATCGGACGACCCCAACAGCGAGCGCGTCGCCCACATCTACACCGAGTATCGCAAGGAACTGTTGCGCGCTAACGCCTTCGACTTCGACGATCTGCTGCTGGAAACTGTGCGCCTGCTTAAGGCCGTGGGCGAGGTCCGGGAGTACTACAACCGCCGCTTTCAGTATCTTCTGGTGGATGAGTATCAGGACACCAACCGGCCCCAATACGAGCTGATGTGCCTGCTGGGTTCGCACCACAATGTGTGCGCCGTCGGGGACGAAGATCAGTCGATTTATTCCTGGCGCGGAGCGGACATCCGCAACATTTTAGAGTTTGAGCGCGATTTCCCGGAAGCCAAGATCATCCGTCTGGAACAAAATTACCGCTCGACACAGAACATTCTGCAGGCGGCTTCGACCGTGGTCGCGAACAACGTGAGACGCAAGGGCAAGAACCTGTGGACAGCGCGCCAAGGGGGCGCCAAGCTGGGATACTACGAAGCGCCCGACGGCGAGAACGAAGCGCTGTTTGTCGCGGATGCCATCGCCCGCTACGTTCGCGAGTCCACCGGGAAGAACGAGATGGCGAAGGCCGCGGTGCTGTATCGCACCAACTCGCAGTCCCGCTTGTTTGAAGAGGCCATGCGGCGCTACCAGATGAAGTATCACGTGGTCGGCGGTTTTTCGTTCTACGAGCGCGCCGAAGTCAAAGACATGACTTCGTACCTCAAAGTCATCCAGAACCCGGATGACAGTATCTCGCTGCTGCGGGTCATCAACACGCCCACCCGCGGCATCGGCAAGAGCACCATTGAAATCATTGAGCGGCTGGGACTGGAGACCGGCTTGTCGCTGTGGGGCGCATTAGGAGAGGCGATTCGCAAGCAGTTACTGCCTCAGCGGGCATTGGTGGCGCTGAAGGGTTTTCGCGACTTGATCGAGGACGGACGCTCCATGCTAACCGG
The DNA here is from genome assembly GCA_025360645.1 of Acidobacteriaceae bacterium. Lineage (GTDB taxonomy): Bacteria > Acidobacteriota > Terriglobia > Terriglobales > Acidobacteriaceae > JANYBT01. The sequence goes on from JANYBT010000050.1 coordinate 18,457, forward strand.
GGACTTCGCGCAACGGTTGGAGGAGGGTGCGGACCTGGAGATTGCAACCCCGGCGGAAACCGGCGAGGCGGATGACGAAAGCGACTTCGAACCGGGCTCGCTCAGTTTTGATTTCGCGGCGCACGACCCGGTCGAATTCGATCCGGCCACGTTGCCGTCGGCGGACCAGAGCGAGCCCGTCATTGAAACCACTGGGGACAGCGTCGCAGCGGGCTTCCGCGCACCTGGATCAGCCGCGACCGCTGCTGAGATCCTTAAATTCCTGATTGATCGCACCGGCTACATCAAGCAACTTGAAGAAGAGGACACGCCCGAGGCCTTCTCGCGCATCGAAAACCTCCGCGAACTGGTCAACGCGGCCATGGATTCGCGCGACCGGGGTGAAACGCTCGAGCAGTTCCTCGACCATGCCGCGCTGGTGAGCGATGCCGACCAGTACGACGAGCAGGCGCAGATCACCTTGATGACGTTGCACGCTGCCAAGGGACTCGAGTTTCCCCTGGTGTTTCTCTGCGGATTGGAAGAAGGCCTGTTCCCGCATTCCCGCACATTCATGGAGCCGGACTCCATCGAAGAAGAACGCCGCCTGTGCTACGTGGGTATGACGCGCGCCATGGACCAACTCATCCTGACCCGCGCGGTGTATCGGCGGCGCTATGGTACCGACATGCCTGAGGCGAGTATCCCGTCACGTTTTCTGGAGGAAGTGCCCGGCGCCCTTCTGGAAGATCTGGGAACGTCTCGAACGGCCTCAAGGGGCCGGAGTTCTAATCCAGCGGGCTCTGGGTATCCGCGTCCGCCGAAGGCCAAGGCGCACTACTCCTACGAAGACGAAGATCAGAGCGCGAACTGGAGTCCTCCGCCAGCCAAGAAGCAAGCCAACTTCGCGGGCAAGACCTACAACTCGATTGACAACATCGCCGAGTTTTTTGCTTCGCGCGGCAAGAAGTTTACCGCGCCGAAAATGCCGCTGGCGGAACCCAGCGGCAAGCGTGGATTCCGCCCGGGGCAGCGCGTCCGCCACCCCAAGTATGGGGAAGGCACGGTCTATCAGCGCGAAGGAGACGGGGAAGAGGCTAAACTTACGGTACAATTCCCTCGCTTCGGTTTGAAGAAGCTGGTCGAGAAGTATGCGCAGCTGGAGAAGGCGTAGGCTGCGGAGTTTTCGACAACCATACTGGACTGCACAGGGGCGGAAAAGGGGCGGGAGTAGCAAAAACTTCACAAAAAGTCCTGTAAAAGCGTCCCTGCCTCTACAATAAGAATTCTATTTCACAGGAGAAGCACACAGTCACTCATGGCAAATACAAAGAGCCTCACCAAAGTCGAACGCAAGAAAGTCAAACGCACCGCGCGCAAGAAGCAAACCGTGGAGAAGCCCAAGGCGGAACGCGATTATGCTCGCGGCTCGAAAAAGCGCAAAGTGAAAAAGCTGGCTCGCGGACAGTCGAAGCGCTAGAGCAGGCTCGCTGTTGCGGCAATTCGCAAGGGAGGTGCTGGCCATAGAGCCCGCGCCTCCCAGCTACACTGTTGGTGCTTGATGATGAATTCTCCAGCACCACGATCCGGGCCGTCGAGTTCGTCTGACAGTCTGATTGTGGGCTGAATCAGTTTGCGCGGGATCATCAGTTTGCGCTGAATCAAGGAGACAAGACCGCTTGTCACAACCACCTGCGCCATATAAATCGCCCCAGCCGGCCAACACCGGCAGCCAGCTCTTTTGCTGCAAGTCCATTGACAAGCTGATTTCCGACTCCGAAGATCCAGAGCGTCGGCTCAAGAAGACGTTGGGGCCGATTTCGCTGACCGCGCTGGGCATCGGCGCCGTCATCGGGTCGGGAATCTTCACCGTAGTCGGCACCGCCATCGCGGGGCAGAAGTTTGACACTTCGTCCATTCTGAACGCGCCGCTGCTCGACTACATGATCCATCATTCGGCGACGCTGGGACGTCCGGGCGCGGGACCGGCTCTGGCGCTTTCCCTCGTCCTGGTCGCTGTGGTCTGCGGCTTCACTGCCCTCTGCTACGCCGAGCTGGCCTCCATGATCCCCATCGCCGGCAGCGCCTACACCTACACCTACGCCACCATGGGCGAGTTGATCGCCTGGATCATCGGCTGGGACTTGATCCTGGAATACGCGGTCAGCAACATGGCCGTGAGTGTCGGCTTTGCCGCTCATCTGGTGGACATGTTCGACTGGTTTGGCTGGCATCCCTCGCTGCGCTGGATTTCTCCCGCTTATCTGCCGTCCGGTTTGACGGACTTGAAGGGCAATGTTCTCTACACCCCGGGCATACACTTCGGTTTTAACCTCCCGGCATTCCTGGTGGTCATGCTGTTGACGGTGGTTCTGGTGCGCGGCATTCGCGAGTCGGCAAAAGCCAACAACACCATGGTGATTTTGAAAATCGCCGCCATCTTCGCCTTCATCATCACTGCCGCGCACTATGTGCATCCCAGCAATTGGCATCCCTTTGCGCCGATGGGATGGTCCGGGGTTCTAACCGGCGGCTCGATTATTTTCTTCACCTACATCGGTTTCGACTCGGTCTCGACCGCCGCCGAGGAGGCCAAGAACCCACAGCGCGACTTGCCCATCGGCATCATTGCCACGCTGGTGGTATGCACCGTTCTCTACATCGGCGTCGCGATCGTGCTGACCGGGATTGTGCCCTGGCAGTCTTTGCTCGATGACGCTGCCCCAGTGGTCAACAGCCTGAAAAAGCTGACGGCGGAGACGGGCTCTCCCACCTTGCACTGGGTGCGGCTGGGAGTCTTGTTCGGTGCGATGATGGGCATGATCTCGTCGCTGCTCGTGTTCCAGCTGGGGCAGGCCCGAGTTTGGTTCGCCATGTCGCGCGACGGGCTGCTGCCCAAGCTCTTTGGCCGGGTTCACCCGCGCTACCGCACTCCCTCCACTGCCACCTGGATCGCAGGCATGGTGGTGGGGATACCCGCCGGCATCCTCGATATCGGTACCCTGGCAGATTTGTCGAACATTGGCACACTGTTCGCTTTCGTGCTGGTGTCGATCGGGGTGGTCATCCTGCGCTACCGCGATCCGCATCGCCATCGCGGCTTCCGGTCTCCGGGTGGAATCACCGCGCCGGTGTTGAGTGTTCTGTTCTGTGTGCTTCTGATGACCGGACTGCCCATTCTGACCTGGCTGCGATTCTTCGCTTGGCTGGCGATTGGGTTGATGATCTATTCACTCTACAGCCGGCACCACAGCGAGTTCGCGGAGAGAAAATAGGTTTCTCGCTTCTAGTCACGAGTGTGAGGGCGACGCTTTGCGATGGAGAGGGACTTGGTTCGTGCCCGCGAGATGCTGTTAGCGAGAAGCCTTATCCATGATCTCCTCTCTTCCCAAGGCCGAGCTTCATCTCCACCTTGAAGGCGCGGTCTTACCATCCACACTGTTAGAGATCCAGCAGAGCCACGGCGTTTTCAACACAGTTGGCGAGGTTGAACGCCTCTATAAATACCGGGATTTCACAGGCTTCCTGCTGGCGTTCAAAGCCATCACCGAACACTTGCGCACCCCCGCCGACTACGAACTCATCGCTTATCGCCTGATGCAGCAGCTCGGCGAGAACCACGTGCTCCACGCCGAGGTGTATGTCTCAGTGGGAGTATGTCTCTGGCGCAAGCAAGATTTCCCGCCAATCTTTGAGGCGCTGGAACGAGGACGGGAACGCGGCGAACGCGATTTCGGTATCTCGCTGCTGTGGATCTTCGATGCAGTTCGCCACTTCGGCCCAGAGGCAGCGCAGCGCGTCGCTGAACTGGCGGTGCGTTATCGAGATCGAAATGTCGTCGGCTATGGTATTGGCGGGGACGAGCGCCGTGCCGCGCCCGAACTCTTCCGCGACACCTACGCTTATGCCGGGAGCCATGGCCTTCGCCTGACCGCTCACGCCGGCGAGACCACCGGGCCAGAATCCATTTGGGGCGCGCTGAACCTGGGCGCCGAAAGGATCGGTCATGGGCTCTCTGCTGCACAAGACGGAGAACTTCTGGAAGTCCTTGCCCAGCGGCAGGTGCCCATCGAAATATGCATCACCAGCAACCTGCGCACTGGATGCTGCGCCTCCCTCGACGAGCATCCCGTCCGGCTGTGCTTCGACCGCGGCCTGATGGTGACGCTCAATACCGATGACCCCGCCTTGTTTAACACGACCCTGAACAACGAATACAGCCTCGCCCAGAAGGCGTACGGTTTTAGCGACGATCACCTCCGCGAACTCGCCCGCAATTCGTTTGAGGCCTCCTTTCTGAGCGCGGACAAGAAGCTCGCCTTTTTGAATTTGTTTGACGACGCTGCGTCCACTCCGTAATCTGATTCTCAACGCCTGACTTGCATGAAATTGTTCTTCACCCTACTTTCGATCGTCGCCTGCGCGCTGTCAGCCGCCGCGGTCTCGCCTGATCGTTTTGACTCCGCTTTGGTGCTGACCTTCGTCAACGTCGTGGACGTGCGCAGCGGGACCGTCGATCGGAACCTTACCGTGGTCATCAAAGACGGCCGCATTAGCGGCATCGCGAAAGTCGGGTTTATCCATCCCGGCCGCAAGATCAGGGTGGTGAACGCGGCGGGAAAATACCTGATCCCAGGCCTCTGGGACATGCATGTCCACAGTGCTTTCCTGCAATCGGCGTGGAACGAGAACATCATCTACCCGCTCTACCTGGCCAACGGCATCACCGGAATCCGCGACATGGGTGGAGACTTCGCGCTTCTCAAGCAGCGGCGAGACCGCATCGAGAAGGGCCAACTCCTCGGTCCACACCTGGTGATCGCCGGACCCTTTCTCAACGACTCTCCCGCCGACCAACAGACCCTCCAGGTCCACACTCCTGACCAGGGACGCCAGGCTGTGGTGGCGTTCAAGCAGCAGGGCGCGGATTTCATCAAGATTCTCTCCAGCATCCCTCGCGATACCTACTTCGCCATTGCTGACGAGAGCCGCAAACAGGGAATCGCGTTCGTCGGACATTTGCCAGATTCGGTTTCGGTGAGCGAGGCATCGAAGGCTGGACAGCGCAGCATTGAGCACTTGTCGGGCGTCCTGCTGGCTTGTTCCTCCAAGGAAGAGGAACTGCGACGCCATCGCCAGGCAGCTCTCGCCAGGAAAGATTTCGCTGCTTTCTCTGCCGCGGGGTTGGAAGCCATCCGCTCCTACAATCCAGACAAGGCGGCCTCGCTGTTCGCCGAATTGTCCAGGAACAACACCTGGCAGGTGCCTACACTGGTGTGGTTGCGGGCGCAAGCCAACCTCGACGACCCCCAGATGTCTGCTGCTTTGCCGCTGAAATATGTTCCCGCCGCAGTGCGCGCGGAGTGGACCCCGCAACTGCTCGCCAAAGATATCTCGCCGGACCAATCGTCCGCCTTGAAGAAAGTTTATGCGCGCAACTTGCAACTCGTGGCCGACATGCGCAAAGCCGGAGTTTCTTTCCTTGCCGGTAGTGACGGTCCCGACCCCTATCTGGTGCCAGGCTTCAGCTTGCATGATGAGCTGGAGTTGCTGGTGCAAGCTGGCTTTACTCCTCAGCAGGCCCTTCTGGCTGCCACCTACAACCCAGCACTGTTTTTGATGAAGGCCGACCAATATGGCAGCGTCGAAGTGGGACGCCGGGGCGATTTAGTGTTGCTGGAAGCCAACCCTCTGGAAGACATCCGCAACACCCGCAAGATCGCCGGAGTCATTCTGGGTGGACAGTATCTCTCCCGGACCGATCTCGACAAGCTGCTGGCCAAGGTAGAAGCGGCGGCGCAGGCTGCGGCTCCCGCGCGCTAACCGACATCACACCTGCTGCGGAGGTAGATCACACTCCCTTGTGCAGTCCCTCGCCTATAATGAGGCGCTATGAAGCTCGAACAGAAGCTGGAAGAACTGAAGAAGCGCGACCGTCTGGCCGAAGACAGCGGTGGCGCCCAACGACGCGAGAAGCAGCACAAGCAAGGCAAGATGTCGGCGCGCGAACGGGTCGAGTTCCTGCTCGACGAGGGCACCTTCGAAGAGACTGACAAGCTGGTAACCCACCGCTGCCACGACTTCGGCATGGCCGACCAGAAAATTTATGGAGATGGATTCATCACCGGCTATGGCCGCGTCGAAGGCCGTCTGGTGTTCGTCTTCGCTCAGGACTTCACGGTGTTCGGCGGTTCTCTCTCCGAAACCAACGCTGCCAAGATCGTCAAGATCATGGACCTCGCCGCCAAGATGGGCGCACCGGTCATTGGGCTGAACGACTCCGGGGGAGCGCGCATCCAGGAAGGCGTGATGTCGCTGGCCGGCTACGCTGACATTTTCCTGCGCAACACTCTCTATAGCGGCGTCGTGCCGCAAATTTCCGCTATCCTGGGTCCCTGCGCGGGTGGCGCAGTCTATTCCCCGGCGATCACCGACTTCATCCTCATGGTCGACAAGACCTCCTACATGTTCATCACCGGGCCAGACGTCATCAAGACCGTGACCCATGAGGAAGTGACCAAAGATGAGCTGGGCGGCGCCCATACCCACAACGAGACCTCAGGGGTGGCCCATTTCTTATGCCGCGATGACGCAGAATGTCTTTCCATGGTGCGAGAGTTGCTCAGCTTCATGCCCTCCAACAACCTGGAGGACCCGCCGCGCCGACCCTGCACCGACCCCGTGGATCGCGCCGATGCGGCCCTCGACACGATCGTGCCCGAACAGTCGAACATGCCTTATGACATCAAGGACGTGATCCATGCCGTGGTGGACGACGCCTACTTCTTCGAGGTCCACGAGCACTACGCCAAGAACATAGTCGTGGGCTTTGCACGGCTCAACGGCCGCCCGTTGGGCATCGTCGCCAACCAACCCGCCATGCTTGCCGGTACCCTCGATATCAACGCCTCCGTCAAAGCGGCCCGCTTCGTGCGTTTCTGCGATTGCTTCAATATTCCGCTGGTGACCTTTGAAGACGTCCCCGGATTCCTTCCCGGCACCGCCCAGGAATACGGCGGAATCATCAAGCACGGCGCCAAACTGCTGTATGCTTTCGCCGAAGCCACCGTACCCAAGGTCACCGTGATTACCCGTAAAGCCTATGGCGGAGCCTATTGCGTGATGGCGTCCAAACACATCCGCACCGACGTGAACTACGCCTGGCCGACTGCCGAGATCGCGGTGATGGGTCCGGAAGGCGCGGTGGACATTGTGTACAAGCGCGATTTGGAGCAGGCCGACAATCGCGACGAGATGCGACAGCGCAAGATCGAAGAATTCCGAGACCGCTTTGCCAACCCCTACGTGGCCGCCGACCGCGGCTTCCTCGATGCCGTCATCCAGCCCCGCGACACCCGCAAGAAGCTGATCCAGGCCTTGGAGATGCTGGAAACCAAGCGCGACAAGAACCCGCCCAAAAAGCACGGGAATATACCGCTGTAGATCGGCGAAGCTCGGGCAGGTGTGGTTGTCAAAACGCTGATCCAGCAGCAGTCTGTTCGCTGCCCGCCCGCAGGTTGATTTATCATGACTGCAACGGAGGGATGTGTGAGCGGTTGAAACAGGCGGTCTTGAAAACCGCTGTACCCGAAAGGGTACCGGGGGTTCGAATCCCTCTCCCTCCGCCAT
>JANYBT010000053.1 GCA_025360645.1 Acidobacteriaceae bacterium
ACGGCTAGCTACTACTCGCTGGAAGTGAATGGCAAACGCAACGAAAGCGCCGCCTGGTTCTATCCCGAGCCCAAGTCCGCAGCCTCGCAGATCAAGGGATACGTGGCGTTCTGGAAAGGCGTGCGGGTGGAGAAGTAGACAAGAGCCGGCACTCAACCCCCCTGGCAGTGTGCGCTTTCAGACGAACGTAGCGTCTCGGGATTGTGCTTTTGCTAGACTGTAGGCAGCTAAGAAAATTTTGGAACCTCTGTGCCAGACTATCCTCATCTCGCCCATGCACCGCTGCGAGAGGCACTAATTGACATCCAACGCGCCGACGAACTCCCCGTTTCGTTTGCGGAGGGCCTCGGAGAGATCGCGGTGGGTGGGTGTCGTGCGACAGGGGAGATCAGGCGAACCTTACCCTTGCCAGTCGGGGCAGTGGATTCCGCCAGTTCAGTCGCGTCGGATGAACTTTTTGGTTGGCGGTACCAATCTGAAGACGCATCCAGAATCATTCAATTTCGGCGAAACGGCCTAACCTATAGCATTCTCCGCAGCTACACCAATTGGGAGGATATCAAGGCCGCCACTCAAGCCGCGTGGAGCGTGTATGCCGCTCGATCCGGTAATCTATCGATACAGCGACTGGCGGTCCGGTATATCAACGTTCTGCAATTGCCGCTGGCAGCTCCTGACCTCGACGTGTACTTGACGGCTGCACCGCGCATTCCTGCGGGCTTGCCCCAGAGTTTGTCCGGGTTTGTACAACGCATTGTGGTCCCCTTCGCCGATGTTGACGCCTTTGCTACAATCACCCAAGCACTCGAAGCTGCAACTCCCACAAAGCTGTCGGTGATCTTAGACATCGATGTTCAGAAAAGAGTCGACCTTGCGGGAGATTCCCATGAGATAGGTCGCGAATTGGACAAGCTTCGCGAAATTAAGAACTCGATCTTCTTTTCCTCTGTCACCAACAAGTGCTTGGAGGCCTACCGATGATGACTTGTTCTGCGACTCTGGAAATGCGCCCGACACTATACGGCTACGGCGACAGCGGTGCGAGTGCCGAAGCCGCACAACTGAGGGATCTAATCACGGAGCTGCGTGCGCACGCGGCCCGTTCGACTTTGGAATTCCTGGTCCCCGACATCGAGAGTCTAGTGGACGAAACCCGTGCAGGTGGCGCGGACCCCGAGTCTATTCCCGTTACTCGTGAGACCGTGCGCCGGGCAGTTGCCTTTGCCCTGTCGTTGCCCCGGTCATTGCCCACCCCCGAAGTGTCAGCTGACCCTGACGGAGAAGTTTCGTTTGATTGGCTGGGTGCTTCAGGAACGATGTTTTCGGTCAGCGTCAACGAGAGAGGTCGCCTCGCCTTTGCAGGTAGATTCAGTGAAAAGAGCAAGCTGCATGGCACTGAGGAATTTGTGGACGCATGTCCGCCAGAACTTTTACGCGGCATCGAAAAAGTCGGCCGACGCTAGCGCTCCGACGAGCGCTGAATTCGACACGCTGTGCCGGTTCATCTTCCAGCGTCGACAACTCACTGGTCAGAGAGTCAAGCCCGGTGCATTTCTTCCTGGTACTGGCCAAACCAGGATATCTGCGTTTGGGATCGATGGGCTTTCGGCTCAGGAGATTTGGCGGCTTGGAGACGAAATCGCCGGCAAGTCCCGCCAGCTCCCCGCTCTATCTCGCGCCGATCTGAACACGAGGATTCTTCCGACCCTCAAGCTCTTTGTCCTGCCCGATCCAGTTCCGCATCCCAGGCACGTTGACATTTGTGGCTGGCCGGACGAGAAGGACGAGCAAAAGGCAATCGCAGTGGAGTTGTGCGCGACGTCATTGTTGGTCCTCCGTGCGGCGCCTCAGTGATCCCGGTTAGAGTTTTACATTCGAGAGGACAATGGACCACTCAATCTTGAAACACTTGGTCCCTAAGGGCGCTCCACCGCCGCTGGCTAGAACTCCAAATGCACCCGCGTCCCCGGCACCCATACTGGCCCGCGGTCGCGGTTGTATCCCGGATTGTTAATGTGCTGCAGGTTCGCGCCCAGAAACAGCCCTCGCCAGACGTGCGCGTTGTAGTAAGTCTCAAAAA
>JANYBT010000061.1 GCA_025360645.1 Acidobacteriaceae bacterium
GCGACATCCTCTGGCACTTCGGCAGACGCCTCGGCTTCGGCAGCTTCCAGGCTGGAAAAATAATTATTCACGGCAATGCTGATTTTCTCCACCGTCTTGGGACCAATGCCCTCAATGGCTTCGAGCTGCTCGGGAGTCATGTCGGCGAGCGCTTCGACCGTAGTGACGCCAGCCGCAGCCAACTTCTCTACCAAGCCATCTCCGAGGCCGGAAACATCCGCGAGCGGAGTCGCGGTATTGGGAACCAGCTCGGCCATCTGCCGTTCCACTTCCTGACGCTTCTCTTCTTCGCTCTTGATGTCGATTTTCCATCCCAGAAGCTTGGCGGCGAGGCGTACGTTTTGGCCTTTTTTCCCGATGGCCAGCGAGAGTTGACTATCGTCCACCACGACTTCCAACTGCTTGTCGGCGGAATCGACGATGGTCACCCGGCTGACTTTGGCCGGTTGCAGCGCTTTCTCGGCGAAAGTCACGGCGTCTTCGTGGAACTCGATGATGTCAATTTTTTCGCCGCGCAGTTCGCGGATGATGGACTGCACCCGCATGCCCTTCATTCCGACGCAGGCGCCCACCGCATCCACATCCTTGTCTTTGGAGAGGACTGCGATCTTGGTGCGCTCGCCGGCCTCGCGGGCAATGGCGCGAATCACCACGGTGCCGTCATAAATTTCAGGGACTTCGGTTTGGAACAGATGCTGGACCAACTCCGGCGCGGCGCGAGACACGATCACTCCCGGGCCCTTGGAAGCGCGCTCCACCCGCACAATGACGACGCGGATGCGCTCGCCGACCGCGAAGGATTCCAGGCGCGACTGTTCCTTGCGGGGCATGCGAGCTTCCGTCTTGCCCATGTCGAAGATCACATCGGGGCCTTCGACGCGCTTCACGCTGGCGCTGACCACTTCGTTGATGCGGGGGCTGTAATCGTTGAAAACCGTATCGCGCTCAGCCTCGCGCACTTTCTGGAATATAACTTGCTTGGCGAGCTGGGCGGCAATGCGGCCGAGAATTCCTTCCGTCACCTTGGGAATGCGCAGTTCGCCGCCGACTTCGAGGCTGGGATTGATCTTGCGAGCCTCTTCCAGCGAGATCTGCTGCAACGGATCTTCGACCTGCTCGGGGGTTTCGACGACAAGCCTGACCGCGAAGGCGTTGATCTTGCCGGTGTCTTTGTCGAGCTCGGCACGCAGAGTTTCCTGGGTCTTGTAGTACTTTCGGGTGGCCACCACGATGGCGTCTTCGACCGCGCTGACAACGATCTGCGGGTCGATGCCCTTTTCCTTGCTCAGCGCATCAATCGTGTTGTAGAGCTCGCTTGCCATAAGGAATCCGGGTGGCGCCTAAATCTCTGGTACGAGGTTCGCCTTCTCCACGTTCGCCAGTTCAATGTCCACGGTCTGAGGCTGGTCGGCCTGGGGGCGACTCTTCTTGCGCGCCACCGTCAAGTCCAACGTCAGCCTTCCTTCGCGAACCGCTTGCAGCCTGCCCTCATAATGCCGATTGCCCTGGACCGGCTGAAACGTTTGCAACTTCACCTTGCTGCCAGTGAAGCGTTCAAAATCCGCCGGATGCACCAGTTTCCGGTCTAATCCGGGCGACGAAACTTCCAGCGTATAAGCTCCGCTGGGGGCAGCGTCTTCCACTTCAATGATAGTGCCAAACTCGCGACTGAAGCTGGCGCAGTCTTCGTGCGTTACGCCGGGCGGAACCGTGCCACTTGCCGCAGTCCAACCCGCCGGTATCGGCTTATCCAGAAACACTCGGAGCATTCGGTGCTTGCCGCCACCGAGGAGCTCGATTTCCACCACTTCCAGCCCGCTCGAAGCCGCCACGCGATCCGAAATTTCCCGCAACCGGTCTGCATCAAACGGCATAGTTTCAGTAACTTAGGCTGCTGTCGGCTAGCGGAGATGGGCTGAAAATAAAAAATGGGCTTTCGCCCACTGGTGTGTCTCGCCAAAACCGATCAAACCACAACAGTATCCAACCATGAATATACGCCCCTTGGAGGCAAAAGACAAACCTCGGCTCCTCGCCCCTGTGACCCGGGGAAATCGCCCCGAATCCCGCTGGCGGAACCTGGAATCCAGCTTAATCGAGGCTATTTGACGGTCCCCTATTTGATTGCCCCTCGCAGTACCGTGATGGAGGATTTCGGCAAGGTGTAGGTCACGTTCTGCCCGCTGCCCTGGGAGGAGGTGGTCGCCGGCCCGTCCGGACTCGCGTACCCGTTCGCTCCCGCGGGGTGCCAAGTGTAGTTGGCGCTGCCGAAGCTGATCTGCGTCACCGAGCCATTGAAGTAGTGGTTGCCCGAGCCGGCTTGATCGTTGAAGGTCACAGAAAGATTGTGCGCGGTGTTCTGGTCTTTGTTCACCAGCAACACCGACCACTGCCCGTCAGGACGCTGGATGGCGTATACCGTTACCAGCACATTGCCCTTGCTGTCTTTGATGTTGCTGGACGCCGGATAGATGTTGTGGGTCTGATCCACCGGCTGCGCCCACTGCTGAGTCAGCATCTGAGCGGAGAAATACTGCGCCGCATCCTGCTTCACGTTGTAGTTGTTGTCAGGGACGAACATCCCAAAGGTTCCCCACCCTCCGCAACCTTGATACATGGGAATGGGTTCGTCCTGATAGTAGTAGGCCGCCTGTCCGCCGGCGGTCAGAAAGGTTCCCACAAAATCCGCGTTCCAGAGTGCGGCGAACGGCTGCATGTACTTTACGCTCTGGTCATAAGCCAGGTTGGTTTCGGTGATTTCCATGGGGACGGTGCTGGGCAATCCATCGTTGCGCCAGATCTGCATGATGCCGGTCACCAGGCCGGGCTCCAGATAGAGATTGCTCCAGGCGATACTGCAAGGGTTGAAGGGATAGTGCTCAAAGGTCATCACATTCAAGTCGCCGAGATGACCATGGCTATTGAGGTAATTGAGGAAGCGCGTGAACCACGAGGTATTGCCCTGCGCATCCGGCCATGCCGGGATGTCGGAATTCACTCCCTGGAATACCGGCCCCGCGAGTTGGATATTGGGATCGACCGCGTGAATTGCGTTGGCCCATTGGATATAGAGGGCGGCATCATCTTCGGGAAGAACGAACTGGCCGTCCGGCTCCTCGCCGAGTTCCACATACTTGATGGCATAACCCTGCTTTTCAAGATATGAGATTTCAGCGGCGGCGTTATCGGGATTGTCGTAGAGCATGGCCACCGGTATGGTCATGGGCAGTCCGCGGGTCAGGCCGCTGGGATACACCAAGTCGAACCCGGGCTGTTCGCCGTCGTCGGTGGCAATGTCGGTGGAGTCGTGCCAGGAATCGACTGAGGAGCAGTAGGTCAGGGTCTGGGTGGAGTCGGCCTTGTGGTGCATGTAGTCCACGAACTGGTTTTGCGAATTGAACTTGCCCACGTAGATTTCGTTGATGGCATAGCCCAGGCAGTTGCGCTGGTCGGCGGAACCGTGAGTGTCGCAGGTGCCGGACGAGGAAGACATCAGCACACGAATGAATTCTGCCTGGGTAGTGGAACTCGCCAACTTCAGAGTGACGGTGCCGCCGCTGCCATTGGTGATGTTGCCGGTCGAGAAGGTGACCCAGGCTCCATGCGCAGGATCGTTGAAGGCGTCGGCTCCGGTCCAATATTGCACCTGGTAGCTGACGGCATAGGGATTCGCCCAATTGAGCTTGATGGCGTTGACCGCCATCTTGCCGCCCAGATCCACGACTACCCACTGCGAATGCAGAGAATCGCTTTCGCCGGTGTACACGGAACTCAAGTAGGGGTCGCTCTTCCAATAGGTTGTGGTGTCGTTGTCGTCGAGCCGCGAATAGCCGCCGCTGCTGCCCTGGTTGCTGCTCACGCCGCGCAGTGGCAGGTTGTAGCCATAGGAACGCTGGATGGAACCGGGGGCCGCGCTGCCCACGAAGTAGCCGCGCTGATTGGCGGCATCGCTCCAGGTACCTGTCGGATTCCAATGCCAGGCTTGCACGCTCAACTCGGTATTGAGGCGATAGCTGATGGCGCCCCAGCCGCCGGAGAGCATCTGCCCCACATCGGTCGCGCCGTAGATGGTCGCGGTGGAATTGAGCGGATCGCGATCAATCCCAGCGCCCATCGCGCGCAGCGGGCTGATGCTGTTGGCCAGATGCGAGGCGGTGATGTCCACCGTGGCTTGTTGGGCGTTCGCGGTGAGGGCCGCCAGCAGCAGCAGTCCGAGGACCGCAGAGTTCCGCTTAGTGAAACGATTCAATACTACGCTCGCGATGTTGGTCATTCTGTCACCCCACGTTTTCGAAAAGAAAAGTCTCGCGGCCCGGCCGCAGGCAATGCAGGAGGACAGTGTACTCCAGTGGGGTCGCCTCGTGGTAAAACTGCGAGATGGATTCCGACCAGCCGGGTTCTGACACCAGCCGCAACATTCGCATCTTCGGCCTGACCTCGCTGTTCAATGACACCGCCAGCGAGAT
>JANYBT010000097.1 GCA_025360645.1 Acidobacteriaceae bacterium
GAATGCAGTGGCGGTGCTGATCATCGCCTGCCCGTGTGCGTTGGGTCTGGCAACTCCGATGGCGATCATGGTGGGGACGGGGCGAGGAGCGTCGGCAGGCGTGCTCATCAAGAGCGCGGAGGCACTGGAGACGCTGGAGAAGGTGGACACGCTGGTGGTAGATAAGACCGGCACGTTGACGGAAGGGAAGCCGAAGCTGACCTCGGTGACGCCGGTTGCGGGCGTGACGGCCGATGAGGTGTTGCGGCAGGCGGCCAGCCTGGAGCGTGGCAGTGAGCATCCCTTGGCAGCCGCGGTGATGGCAGGCGCGGCGGAAAAAAACTTACCGCTGGCCGAAGTGAAAGAGTTTCAATCGCACTCCGGGCAAGGCATTGAAGGCCTGGTAGAGGGCAAGCGAGTCGCGGTGGGCAATCGTGGGTTTCTTGAGCAGATGAAAATCACCGTGCCGCAAGATCCCTTGACCGGGGGCGAGACCGAAATCTACGTCACCATCGAGGGCAAGTTTGCGGGAGCTATTGCAGTGGCCGACCCGATCAAGCCGTTTGCACAGCAAGTGGTTCAGCAGTTGAAGCAGGAAGGGATTCGGGTGGTGATGCTGACCGGCGATAGCCGGGCGACAGCAGAGGCAGTCGCGCGCAAACTGGGCATCGGAGACTTCGAAGCGGAGGTGTTGCCCGCGCAGAAATCAAAGGTCGTGGAGCGACTGAAGGCGGAAGGACGCATCGTGGCCATGGCAGGAGATGGGGTGAACGACGCTCCGGCGCTGGCCCTGGCCCACGTCGGCATTGCGATGGGTACCGGCACGGATGTGGCGATGGAAAGCGGGGGCGTCATTCTCCTCAAAGGGGATTTGGAAGGCATTCTGCGGGCGCGCAAGTTGAGTCAGGCGACGATGAAGAATATCCGGCAAAATCTTTTCTTCGCGTTCGTGTACAACTCGCTGGGAGTGCCGGTTGCGGCAGGAGTGCTGTACCCGGTGTTTGGGCTGCTGCTCAGTCCCATTCTCGCGGCGGCGGCGATGAGCTTTAGTTCGGTGTCAGTGATCACGAACTCGTTGCGCTTGCGGAATGTGAAGCTGTAGGGAAGGGCGAGGCGGCTGCTTTGCCGGCTTCCCATAGGGTTGGGAAGCAAAGCCTGCGGAGTGCGTCCCAGGGTTGCGGTTGAGAACCAACCCACTCGAGAGGATTTGTAGCGGGTAGCTGGATCGAGCCTACCCGCTCAGTGCTTTGCCCGTGCTCAGACGTGGGCGAACTAAATTGCTCCGGTGGTTACAGTGAGTGTGTCAGTAGCCGTAAACCCATTGTAAGTCGTAGTGATGGTTACGGTACCTGCAGCTACTCCTGTGGCAACGCCCGCGGTCGAGATGGTAGCGATCGTCGGATCAGAGGAAGTGTAGGTCGCGGTGGCGGTCACGTCCATCGCCTCGTTATTGGAGAACACAGCGGTGGTGAAATATTGGAGCGTGCCGGCAACCGGGATGCTTTGGGCGACGGCACCATTCGCATTTGTCAACTTGATGGAAGTGACCGTTTTCTTGGAACTGGAACCACAAGCGACGAGAAACGAGAGAAGAACCACGACCGCCAAAATCGATGGCAGCCGCAAGGAAGCGAGTCGAGTGCTAAGATGCATGTTGTCTCCTGAAACCTTATTTGTGTTTAAAGAAATTCATATTCCTAACCTAGTTCCCAACCTAGTTCGAACCCTAATCTAGTCTCTCCCGTATTGCAGAGAAGACTCTGTTCGAGAGCACTTCCGAAAGCGCCCACGACAGGACAAGTCAAAATTCTAACGACGCTTGGCTTGAGTGTCAAGAATTTGAGTGGGATGTAAGAAGTCCAAACAACAGAGGTGGTAACCCCGAGGCGAATGAAATCGCGCGCGGATTGGGCTTGCCGTTCCGCCTGGTTGTGGGCAAATCGGCCGCTCGGACACTGACTACAGCTTGTTCAGAAATTCGGCGATTTCGGGCGTGTTCCAGTCGATGGCGCCGATGAACTTTCTGCGCACAATGCCCCGACGGTCAATGATGTAGGTTTCGGGGAAGCGGATGGTTCCATATAAGCTGTTGGTCTTCTGGGCTTCGTCGCGCACAGTGAGCAGATCCACGCCGTGGTCGACCAGAAATTTCCGGTAGGCGCTCTCATCGGCGTCCACGCTGACGGCCAGCACGGTCACGCCTTTGCCTTTGAAGGTCTTCTGAAGCTGTACCAGCGAGGGCATCTCCTGGACGCAAGGCGGACACCAGGTAGCCCAGAAATTGAGAATGACGATCTGACCCCTAAGGTCGCTGAGAGCAACTTTGCGGTCGGAGTCCTGCACTACAAAATCGGGGGCAGCGGCGCCGAGGTGTGGAAGATGAGTGGCGCGATTGCATCCAGCGAGCGCGAGAATCAATCCAATACAAAGTAGAAGAGGTTTCACCAGACCATTTTAGCGGAAGACACGGCCGCAGTGGACACGCAGGCGGAATCTATCGCGGTGAGCCGAGCATTCCCTTCATCAGCACAAATAATAGCCAAACAAATAGTCATGCCAAACAAATCTCCTACAGTGTCCATCATCGTTCCCGCGAGAAATGAGGAGGTGTGTCTGGGGGCTTGCCTCACTTCCTTAGTCGGGCAGGAGGGCGTGGGGTTTGAAGTGATCGTGGTGGACGATGGCTCGACCGACCGGACCCGCGCGATTGCGGAAGAGTTTGGCGTGCGACTGACTAGCCCAGGACCTCTGCCGGCGAGATGGACGGGCAAAAACAATGCGGTGGTCGCGGGCGCACGCGAGGCGGCAGGGCGCTGGTTATTGTTCACCGATGCCGACACGGAGCACCTGCCGGGCTCGCTGGCACGAAGCGTGGCAGAAGCGGAACAAGCGGGGGCGGACCTGTTGTCGTATTCGCCGGAGCAGGTGGTCAAGACTTTCTGGGAGAAGGCAGTGATGCCGGTGATTTTTGCAGAACTGGCGGCAGCGTATCCTCCGGCGCAAGTGAGCGATCCCGATTCGGAGATAGCCGCGGCCAACGGACAATACATTCTGATTCGGCGGGAGGCCTACGATGCGGTGGGTGGACATGAGGCGGTGGCGCATGACTTGCTGGAGGATGTGGCACTGGCGACTGCGGTGAAACGGTCAGGGCGGAAATTGCTTTTTCGTTACGGCGGCGACGCGGTGCGCACGCGGATGTACCGCAGCTATGCGCAACTGGTGGAAGGATGGACCAAGAATCTGGCGCTGCTGTTTCCCTCGCCGGTAGGCTTGGCGTTGCGGCGGATGCTCGACGCGCTGCTGGTGATTGCGGGCTTGGTTTTCTTTGTGACCGTTCCATTGGAGCGCTGGTGGGTGGGTGGATTGGGGCTGGTTCCGGCGAGCATGGTATGGTGGCGGGTTCGGCGGGCAAATTTTTCATGGGATGCGACCCTGCTGG
>JANYBT010000133.1 GCA_025360645.1 Acidobacteriaceae bacterium
CCGCGAATTTCAAGCAGGTTGGGGGCAGGCACGGCCGGGGCAGGCGACTGCGCCGCGGCGGAGAGCGCGCACCCAAGAAGGACAGACAAGCAGGCAAGAACACGACGAAGCGGCATAATACCCTCCCAAAAGATGTACGTCTCCGAACACACCTGGGCCCAGACACCACCGGGGGGAAATGCTTTGAATCCAAATTAAAAACGTTGCGATACCATACCGCGAGCGCAACAGAGTGTCAAGAAGAGAATGAATTATTTTGAGGAAATCTGCCCGCCAAGAAGAACGGCGCGTCTCTACGCCGGGATGGAATACACGTGCCGCTCTCGGTGGGGGCCGGGGCGTGTTTCCGTCAGCTTTCCTTAAGCCGACTGCGGGCCTAGCTCGCCAGGTTCTGATGAGTCTGTTTTTCGATGCTCTGCATCTGATCTTTCCGACGGAGCTTCAATTTCTTGAGCCGGACCTCTTCCAGCTTTTCATCGTCGCTGAGAAAACGTTTTTGGGTGAGGGATTCGAGGCGTTGCGAGTATTGCAGGTGCTCTTGAAACAAACGGCGAAATTCCATGTCATTGTCCGCAAGTTCTTCCTTCGCAGTAATCATTCCTGCATGCCCCCTTGGCCGAACTTTAGATGGGCTTAAAGTAACACAGCCGACCCCTGCTGTCCAACCGGGAATCGAAAGTTTTCAGCGCACTTAAGGCGAGGCGTCGAACGAACCTAAATGTTTTACATTCAATAACATACAGGCGCTTTTCAGGCCAGGCGCAGACTGAATAAGACCGCATTTTCCACAGGAAAAGAATAATAGTTTTTGCGCTCTCCCGCTATTTGGAAGCCGCATTTCTGGTAGAGCCGTTGGGCCGCGACATTCGACTGGCGCACTTCGAGGCGAATGAGTTGCGCGCCGTACAAACGCGCCTCCGCAATCAAGGCTGCGACCATGTAGTGGCCCACCCCGCAGCGCTGGTGAGAGAGTGCGACCACAATGTTTTCGATTTCCCACTCGTCGTTCGTCGCAAGTGCGACCACGAAGCCGCACAAGACCTGATCCGCAGGGGATTCGGCCGCCAGCGTGACGCGACGCGGCGCCGAGGAGTCGAACAAGGCTTCGTACTGCGTCCTGCTCCAGTGAGCCGCGGCTGAGGTCTGGCGCTCAAGGGCGATCAGGGCGGGAAGATCCGCGGGTCGCGCTGGGCGAATGGTGATCACTTGAGTTTGGCGAAAATTTCGGCGTCGGAACGGCGGACGTAATTGGCATCCAGGTCTTCGGGCGAGGTCGTGTCTCCGCGCTGAAGTTTTTGCCAGCCCAGGCGCGCGATGTCTCCCGCGTCAGGAGTGGAGATTTCTTCGACTTGCAATCCCGCGGAGCGCGCCAGGTCGGCGATGGTCTTGACCGGAGTGACGATCGGCACGGCATTGGCCTCCGCCAGAAATTGGTCGGGCGTCAGCACGCGTTCGGAAATTTTTCGCGGCTGGTCGGAGATTTGATACTCGCCGGCGTAAATTTCGCCGCGGCCAGCGTCGAGCGCAGCCATCACGAGACCGCGCGATGCACCCAACATGGCAACCGCTTCCAGCACGGACACTGCGGCGATGGGCTTGCCGGTGACTTCCGCCATGGCTTTGATCGCCGCCAGTCCGACCCGCAGTCCGGTGAACGAACCGGGGCCGGAAGCTGCGGCGAGAGCATCGATCTGATGGTGATTGAAGCCGTGGCGGGCCAGCAGCGCAGCAAGTTGCGGGATGAGCTGGGCGGAAAACGTACCGCCTTCGATGGAGACGACCTCAAGCACGCGGCAAGCTCCCTGGGGATCGCCCTGGGCCAGCGCCAGGCTGCCGAGTTTGCCGGAAGTGTCGGTGGCCAGGAGAAGCATCATGATTGAGTATCGTGAGATGTGGCGATATCAGCAAGCTGGCCGCGCCCGCGATTCGGCCCGCACCATCGATGGGGCAAACATGACCGGACACTTCTCTACGGCGCTTCGACCAGTTCCAGTAAGACGCCGCCGGCGCTGGCTGGGTGAATGAACACATAGCGGTGTCCGCCGGCGCCGGTCTTGATTTCTTCCGAGACGAGGCGAACGCCATCCTGCTTGAGCTTGGCCACGGCTGCGGGCAAGTCGGGCACGCGCAAGCAGACGTGATGCAAACCCTCGCCGCGTTTGGCGATGAACTTCGCGATGGTGGAATCGTCCGAGGTCGCTTCCAGCAGCTCTATGCGGCTGTCGCCGACCGGGACCATCACCACCCGGACTTTTTCGTGGTCGACGGTTTCTTGCGGCGAGATTTCGAGACCGAGCGATTGGTAAATGCGCTGGGCCGCGGCCAGTGACTTTACGGCGATGCCGAGATGATCGATGGTTGCCATATCTAAACACTGGGGCTAAAGCCCCACGGAAAAAGAGCGGTGATGGCACGGCTAAAGCCGTGCCCTTCCCCACGTCAATTGCACGCTAAAGCGTGCCCTTCCACAATTATTGGACCCGATCATTGGAGCCAATCGTTGCGGCCGAACATCGGCCCAATCGTGGCGACTGAACAGCGCGGCCCATCGTTGCGACCCGAACATTGCAGCCGAACATCGCGGCCGAATCATTGGAGCCAATCATCGGGGCTTGCCTAAGCCGGCGATGATTTCTTCGACCACCGAGTAGGGATCGCGCTTGTGCTCGACGATGTCGGCGGCGTAGCGCTCCCCGTCGCCCATGTGCTGGCGGGCACGGTCCAGCATAGCATCGCGCAACATCTCGATGAGGCGCTCCTGCCAGTTATGAAGATTGCGTTGGCGGGCCAGGTCTTCCTTCTGCAAGTAGGTCTCGTACTGCACGATGGCTGCGGCCAATTCGGCGACGCCGGTGCCATCGCTGGCGACGGTCTTGACGATGGGCGGAGTCCAGTGGTCGCTGCGCATGGCCAGGGACTGCATGGTGCGGACTTCGCGTTCGACGCGCTCGGCGCCTTCGTGGTCACTCTTGTTGATGACGAATATGTCGGCGATTTCCATGATGCCGGCTTTGATGGTCTGCACGTCGTCGCCCATGCCGGGGACCAGAATCACGATGGTGACGTCGGCGAGGCGGACGATATCCACCTCGTCCTGGCCGACACCGACGGTCTCGATCATCACGATGTCGCGGCCCGACGCGTCCATCACGGTGGCGACGTCGGCGGTGGTGCGCGCGAGTCCTCCGAGCGAACCGCGGGTGGCCATGCTGCGAATGTAGATGCCAGGATCGGAATAGTGGTCCTGCATGCGGATGCGATCGCCGAGAATGGCGCCGCCGGTGTAGGGACTGCTGGGATCGACGGCGATGATGCCGACGGTCTGTAATTGCTTGCGATAGTGCTTGGCGAGTTGGTCCACCAGGGTGCTCTTGCCCGCGCCGGGCGAGCCGGTAAGTCCGAGGACGCGGGCGCGACCGCTATAGGGGAAGAGCGCCTTGAGCAAGTCAGACGAACCGGGAGCGCGATTCTCGACGATGGAGATAGCGCGTGCGAGCGAGCGAGGGTCGCCGGCGCGGAGCGGTTCGAGCAGCGAGGTGATGTACGAGTCCAATCTAGCAGTGTAAATCTAGCGACCGAAATGTTGGGAGGGGAAAAGCGCGCAGTGTTCCACGTGGAACATTCGGCTATGGAAAAGCATAAGGCTTTTGCGTGGGGATAAGGGGTTGGGGGAGAGGGAGTTGGGGGTGGGAAGAGGGGGCAGATTGCGGTGGATTCCCGATTTGGGAAAAGATGTGGAAACCCAAAACGAGAAAGAAGGGCACGCCGTTTCCGTGCGGCGAACTTCATTTCCTGTCAATGAAGCCCGTGATTTAGTTGCAGCCTTTCCCCCAACTGGTGGCTGGAATCGAGGTCGCTGCGTTTTTGAGCGTGAAGTGCGCGCCTATGCGCCAGGAGAAAATCATGAAGCTACGGACATCTCTGATGCGAACTGCCGCCCTGTTGGTTGTGGCGGTCACTTTTTCGATCACAGCCTGGGCGGCGCCCAAGTTCAAGGTGCTGCATTCGTTTCAAGCGGGGAGCGATGGGTCTTCCCCGTCATCACCGCTAGTTTTTGACGCGGCCGGAAACCTGTATGGCACGACGGTGGTTGGTGGGAATGGAGTGGGTTGCACCAACAACCCGTATGGGTGCGGTACGGCGTTTGAACTGTCACTGCACAACCAGCAGTGGCTCGAGAAGGTCTTGTACAACTTTACAGTTGCAGGACCAACGGGAAACATTGTGCTCGACAAGAAGGGGCATCTGTACGGGATCTATCCCGGGGCGACGAACATTGGAGAGGCCTATGAGCTGATGAAGGGCTTGGGCCAATGGACCGAGACTACTATTCATTCTTTTGATTACAACTCAGACTTCTATCCCATGGGGGGATTGGATTGCCGACGCTAATGGGAACCTGTACGGCTCAACCCAGAGCGGTGGATTAAACGGGGCTGGCGATGTGTTTGAGCTGTCACCGAATGGCGACGGGACATTTAGCAAGAGCGTCTTGTACGCCTTCACTTTAAGTGGCTCGCTCGGCCCTCTGGTGCTGGACTCCGCAGGGAGCTTCTATGGAAGCTCGCCGTTCTATGGGGCGTACGGGGCAGGTACAATTTTCAAGCTTTCGCTGTTGAACGGGGTGTGGGTAGAAACAACGCTCTACAGTTTCACCGGCTTTGAGAACGGCGAAGCCCTAGTACGGGAGTGACCCTCGACAGAGCGGGAAACCTGTACGGTACGACGCAAACAGGGGGCGACAATAACCTCGGCATCGTATTCAAACTCTCGCCCACGATCGGAGTATGGAATGAGACCATTCTTCACAGCTTCACAGGGGCGAGCGACGGAGCAACCCCGCAGGGCGGTGTAGTTCTCGACGCTGCGGGCAACGTCTATGGCACCGCATTCGCGGGCGGGCTCTACGGGTTCGGCGTCGTCTTTAAGTTGAGCAGCTCCGGGCGCGGGCAGTGGAAGGAAACGGCGCTGCACAACTTTACCGGCGCCGGCGACGGCTGGCGTCCTCAAGCGACCCTGGTTCTAGATCGAGTCGGGAACATATACGGGACAACGATCGCTGGAGGTGTAAACAACAACGGGGTTGTATTCGAGATCACGCCGTAGGGCAAACGGGGCGGGGGACGGGCGCGGCGGCTGGTCCGATCATGCCTTCAGCGGCTCACGCTGGTATCTCTGGGGAGCAGATCTGCAGCGCATAACAAATGCAGATCCCTCGCTACGCTCGGAGGTTGTGACTTTTTTGATTTCTCTCGACGACCGATGCTGAAGATATAAGGACTTATAAGTCCTCAAAATGGCCGAAAATCAATAAAGCCACAACCTCTCGGGATGACAATGGGATGAGGGGAATGGGATGGGTGGGTCGGCGCTGCCGCCATTCTATGATATCGTGATATCGTATAGAGAAGAGGGAGCATCATGGCGCAACTGGTGGTGCGGAATCTTGAGGATGGGGTAAAGACGCGGCTGCAACGGCGGGCGCGGCGGCATGGACTCAGCATGGAAGAAGAAGTGCGCGACATCCTGAGGGACGCGGCGCGGCAAGAACAGACTCCTCCGGAAGGACTAGGCACCTCCATCTCGGGCCTGTTCGCGAAGACTGGGATTGACTTCGAGATTCCGGAGTTGCGGGGCCATCTGCTCAAACTGCCCCGGTTCGGCAAATGATCGCTAGCCCAGGAGTGCGCACCGCGTGATCATTCTCGACACCAATGTGCTTTCAACGTTGATGCAGACTGCGCCCGCGCCCGGCGTGGTGGCATGGCTCGACCGGCAACCGCGCACTTCGGTGTGGACAACCTCGATCACGGTGCTGGAGATCCACTATGGATTGTTGATTCTTCCGGCAGGAAAGAGGCGGAAAGGGCTGATGCGGGCGTGCGAGGAAGTCCTCGATCAAATGGAGCAACGGGTGGTTGGCTTTGACGCTGCGGCGGCGCAGCAGGCAGCGGAACTGATGGCGGCGCGGCAGAAGCGCGGACGACCGGGCGATTTGCGAGACACCATGATTGCGGGCATCGTGCAGTCGCAACACGCAACCCTTGCCACCCGCAACGTCGCGCACTTCAGGGACATGGCGGCGGAGATAGTGAACCCGTGGGAGGAATGATCAAACTTTGACCTCCGGTGCCGACCGGCAATAGGATGAGAGAAAGGAATCAGGCCACAATGGATGTGATCCCGCTCAAACCCGAGCGCAAGGCGCAATTCGAAGAGTATGCCAAGCGGCGCGGCTAAGATCCTGCCGTGGCCCTTGATGAGGTTCTGGCAACATACCTGGAGTGGGAGCGGCACGACTTCGCAGAGGGCCGTCGAGGGTATCGCACGAGGCTATGAAGACGTAAAGGCTGGGCGCACCAAGTCCGCAGCCGAGATGCTAAACGATCTGCGCCTGAAGCATGACCTTCCGCGTTGAAACGACGGCAGCGGCAGAGCAAGAAGCGAATGCTTTGCTCGAGTGGTTGCTGTCGCAGCACGCGGAGCCGGAACATTCGACCTGTACGACGTGGGCAAGAGCAGGTCCTTCGCGGCGCTCAGGATGACAAGGTCAGGTCTCCACCAACTCTTTCAGTGTGAAACAAGGTTTGGTAGAGGTGCATGTCGGCTTGGGTTGGACTGATATCGTGCTATCACGCCACCGGGCCTAAAGGCCCCGAACGGAGATGGCGAGGAACGCGGCGCTAAAGCGCCGCTCTTCCACAACAGCGCGGCGGGATCGGCGGTTGGTGGAGGGATCGGCGGTTGGTGGAGGGATCGGCGGATGGTGGAGGATCGGCGGACAGTGCGCCGTCCGCCGACAGACTCTAACGCACTGATCTGAGCTAGTCCTTGAGCAACTGCCGGGCGATTACCATGCGCTGGATCTCGCTGGTGCCTTCGCCTATGGTGCACAGCTTTACGTCGCGATAGAATTTTTCGGCGGGGTAGTCTTTGATGAAGCCGTAGCCACCGTGGATTTGCACGCCTTCGTTGGCGCAGCGCACCGCGACTTCGCTGGCGAACAGTTTCGACATGGACGACTCCAGCGTAGTTTTCATGCCGGCGTCTTTCATGGAAGCGGCGCGATGGTTGAGCAGGCGGGCGGCGTCAATTTCGGTGGCCATGTCGGCTAGCTTCCATTGGATGGCCTGGAAGTCGCTGATGAGTTTGCCGAACTGCCGGCGCTGCTTGGAGTATTTGAGGGCGGCTTCGTAGGCGCCCTGGGCCATGCCGAGGGCGAGAGCGGCGATGGAGATGCGGCCGCCGTCGAGGACGCGCATGGAATCCACAAACCCCTGGCCTTCAGCGCCGAGCAGGTTCTCCGAGGGGAGGAAGCAGTCTTCAAAGATCAACTCAGAAGTATCGCTGGCCCGCAGGCCGAGTTTGTTTTCTTTCTTGCCGGGACGGAATCCCTTGGTATCTTTTTCGACGATGAAGGCGGAGAGGCCGTGAGTGTGGGCGGCGCGATCGGTGACGGCGATGACGACCAGGGTGTCGGCATAGTGGCCATTGGTGATGAAAGTCTTGTTGCCGTTGAGGACCCATCCGCCCTTGGCTTTGGCGGCGGTCATGCGGGCGCTGCCGGCGTCGGATCCGGCGGAAGGCTCGGTGAGGCCCCAGGCGCCGATGTGCTCTGCGGTGGCGAGCGGGCTGAGGTACTTCTTCTTCTGGGCTTCGTTGCCCGCGATGTAGATGTGATTGGAGCAGAGCGAAGTGTGAGCGGCGACGATGATGCCGACTGAGCCGTCCACGCGGGAAAGTTCCTCGACCGCGGTGGAGTACTCGATATAGCCCATGCCGGAGCCGCCGTATTCGGGCGGAAAGATGATGCCCATCAGGCCGAGCTTACCCAGCTCTTTGATGGTGGCGAGGGGAAATTGGGAAGCCTCGTCCCACTCCATGACGTGGGGAGCGATTTCGCGTTCGGCAAATTCGCGAACAGTTTTCTTGAGGTGGAGTTGTTCGTCGTTGAGCTGGAAATCCAAAAGGGTCCTCCCGGGGTGGCGCAGGGAAAGGCCACTGATGATTACAGCACAAGGCGGAGGCAGGGAGTGTACCGACCGGTTGGTATGGGGGGGAGCGCGAATTTATTCTTTGCCGAAAATTTTCCTGGCTAGCCAAATTGGGGCGACGAAACGTTGGGCGGGGGAGATCAAAGGCTTTTACCACAGGGTCCACAGGGGGACACGGGGTAAACCTTCGAGCTGCGCCGAGGGTTAGTTATGGAGGGAATTGAGTGGCTAAGATTTTCCTGTTCTAGACGCGCCCACAGTGATATGCTTTTACCCAATGAGTTCCCCCACCGGCTTCCGCCGGGCTCATGACTCTGAAATTCAAGAGGTGATGACAGATGGCTTGGACGAAACCGGCTTTTGAAGAAGTGGCTCTGTGCTGCGAGATCAACTCTTACGTCAGCGCGACGCTGTAAACTCAAACAATGCATGTAAAAATCCTCGGCTCAGCCGCCGGGGGTGGTTTTCCGCAGTGGAACTGCGGCTGCCGCAACTGTAGCGAGCTGCGGGCAGGAACCTTTACGGGCAAGGCGCGTTCGCAGGCCCAAGTGGCTGTCAGCGGTGACGGCGAGCGCTGGTTCTTGCTGGGAACTTCCCCCGATCTTCGGTACCAAATCGAATCTTCCCCCGTATTGCATCCGAAAAATGGCACGCGCACGACTCCAATTGCCGGAGCGGTGCTGGCTGCGGCCGATGTGGACCACGTGCTCGGGTTGCTGATGCTGCGCGAGTTGCAGCCGCTGCGGGTGTACGCGACGGACTCGGTGACGCGGATTTTGCGCGAAGGCAACAGCATGTTTGGGATGCTGAATCGGGTGCCGCAGCAAGTGGAGTGGACTGCGATTACGCCGGGGGAGAAGTTCGACCTGCGGACGGCGGGCGGCGAGAGTTGCGGATTGCGCTGCGAAGCTTTTCCGCTGGCGACGCATTATCCTGCTTATGTTGGAAACGAGAGCAGCCGGTTTCGCGCAGAGGAAGCAGTGCAGGGGCTGATCATTCAGTCAGTGGGGGAGTCTGCGGGGGAGTCTACCGGGGGCAAGCGGCTGGCGTTCGTGCCAAACGTGGCGGAGATTGATGCGCGACTGCTGGAAAAAGTGGCGGGGGCGAGCTGCTTGTTGTTCGATGGCACTTTTTGGAGCGATGATGAGCTAGTGCGCACTCAAGGCAGCGGTCAGACGGCTCGCCAGATGGGGCACGTGCCGGTAGGCGGCAGCGACGGCAGCTTGCAACAACTAAGCGCCGTGAAGTGCGAGCATAAGATGTTCATTCACATCAACAACACCAATCCCATGCTGGACGAAACCAGCCCGGAACACCGCGCGATTAGAGAAGCGGGATGGAGCCTGGCGGAGGATGGATGGCAAGTGGAACTGTAGAGCACGCGGCGGAAGCGAGGCTGCTGACGTTCGACGAATTGCGCGCGGCCCTGCGCCAAGTGGGCGAAGAACGCTATCACCATCAACATCCGTTTCACCTGCTGATGCACCAGGGCAAGCTGACGCGCGGCCAACTCCAGGCGTGGGCGCTGAATCGCTATTACTACCAGAGCATGATTCCAATCAAAGACGCTATTATTTTGTCGCGCAGCGAGGATGCGGCCTTTCGCAGGGCATGGCGAAAGCGAGTGGTGGACCACGATGGCGATGCCAATAGCGCCGGGGGCATTCAGCGCTGGCTGAAGCTGGGCGAGGCTGCGGGACTGGACGCAGCGCGGGTGGCGAGTGGACGCGAAGTGCTTCCCGCAACCCGCTATGCGGTGAATGAGTATTTGAACATTGTGCGGACGCGACCGCTGCTGGAGGCGGTGGCATCGTCGCTGACGGAGTTGTTTTCGCGCGACCTGATTTCACTGCGGATGGAGAAGATGCGGCAGCACTATCCGTGGCTTTCGGGGGGACTGGATTATTTCGAAGCGCGGCTGACGCAGGCGCCGGAAGATGCGGCGTTTGCGATTGAATACGTGTATGAGCATGCGGAAACGCGGACGCAACAGGAGAAAGTGATTCAGGCGCTGCGCGACAAGTGCGATATTTTGTGGGCGCAACTGGATGCGCTTTACTTCGCGTACGTGCAGCCGGGATGGCCGCCGCCGGGAGCGTTCCGCGTGGAGAGCGAGGAGAAAGCGTGAGCGTTCCCGCAGACCAGAGCGTGCCGACGCTGGCCACCGGATGCAGGTGGGCCACCCCTGAGGCCGACGACGACCAGGGAGAACGTACCGTGCTGTTTCCTGAAGGCGCGATTAAGGTGCAGGGGCCGGGGCGACGAATCCTGGAGGAGTGCGACGGGAAGCGGACGTTTCTGGAGATCGTCAGCACGCTGGAGCGGCAGTACAATGTGGCGGAGGCGGGGCGAATCCGCGTGGATGCCGCAAACTTTCTGGAGCAACTTCACGACAAACGCATAGTGGATTACTAATGGCGTCGAACCCGCTGGCCCTGATCGCCGAGATCACGCACCGATGCCCGCTGCACTGCGTCTATTGCTCGAACCCACTGCAGATGACACAGGCGCAAGCCGAGATAGCTACTGAGGACTGGCTGCGGGTGTTTGGCGAGGCGGCGAAGCTGGGCATGCTGCATGTGCACTTGACCGGCGGCGAACCGCTGGCGCGGCAAGACCTGACCCAACTGATCGCGGGCGCACACCTGGCGAGGCTGTATACCAACCTCATCACTTCCGGGTTAGGGCTGACGCGAGAGCGGCTGCGGGAATTGGTTGGCGCAGGCCTGGATCATATTCAGCTTAGTTTTCAAGACTCGCGGGAAGCGCCCGCGAACTGGATTGCCGGGGCGCGCGCGCATGCTCACAAGATCGAGTTGACGCGATGGATTCGGGAGCATCGCATCGCCTTCACCGCCAATCTGGTGGTGCACCGGCAGAACCTGGACCATCTGGAGGAGATGATCTCATTCATCGAGTCGCTGGCACCAGACCGCATGGAGATTGCGCACGCGCAGTATTACGGCTGGGCGCTGGAGAACCGCGCGGCGCTGATACCCACGCGCGAGCAGTTGGACCGAGCGGTGGCGGTGGTCGCGGCGGCGGGGGAGCGGCTCAAAGGCAAGATCCGCATTGATGCAGTGGTCGCCGATTACTATGCACGTTATCCCAAGGCATGCATGGGCGGCTGGGGACAGCGGCTGATGTTGATCGATCCCAAAGGGCGAGCACTTCCCTGCCATGCCGCGGGGGTGATTCCGGGGCTGGAGTTCGATAGTGTGAGGGAACATTCGCTGGAGTGGTTGTGGCAAGAGTCGGCGGCGTTTCAGAAATTTCGAGGCGAGGCGTGGATGCCGGAGCCGTGCCGCAGTTGCGACCGGCGAGCTGAAGATTTTGGCGGGTGCCGTTGTCAGGCATTTTTGTTGACGGGCGACGCGGCCGCCACCGACCCCGCGTGTTCGCTGTCGCCGCAGCACTATGTGATGGAGGAGGCACTGCGGGTCGCGAATTCGGGGCAGCCAGTCTCGCAGCCGGTCGCGTTCGAGTCGTTCGCGCAAGTGCAGCGAGAGAGCGAGTGGAAATACCGGGTAAATCCGGAGTGAACCGCAGCGCCACCTGGGCGTTGATGGTGCTGGCCGTGGCTTACGCATTCCTGGCGGGATTCCACTCGGTGCAAGACTTTGATCTGGGGTGGCAGCTAGCCACCGGACGATGGATCCTGCAGCATCACCAGATTCCCTCGACCGACGTCCTCTCATACACGGCAGCGGGACTGCCGTGGATCTATCCGGCACTCTCGCAAGTCACGCTGTATCTGGTCTATTGGTTGGGCGGATTCGCTTTGTTGACATGGGCGGGAGCGGCGGCAAGCGTCGCCACCACGGCGCTGCTGTTGCGGCGGAACAGGCTGGTGACTTGCGGACTGGCGTTGGTCGCGGTTCCACTGATTGCCAATCGCAGTCAGCCTCGCACGGAGATGTTCACTACCGCGCTGTTTGCGGCTTTTCTGGTGATTCTGTGGCGGCAGCGTCGCGGACAATCCACGCGCTTGTGGCTGCTGCCGGTGCTGATGATTGCCTGGGTGAACCTGCATCTCGGATTCGTTGCTGGGTTGGCGTTATGCGTCGCGTATCTGGGAGTGGAAGCGCTCGACGCATTGACCGGGAGCGAGCGCGAGCGGGCCGTCACTCGAATGCGGCGAGCATGGCCGTGGATGGCGGCAACCCTTGCGGCGACGCTGGTGAATCCCTGGGGAGTGAAGATTTTTGCGGCCTTACTACGGCAACAACAGGCGCAGGCGCTGCATTCGTATTGGCTGGTGGAGTGGGGCGGGATCCGGCCATCGTGGAACAGCCTGCATCAGGCGCTGGCGGTGGGCGACCCGCAGAGCTCGTTCTGGTGGCTGCTGGCGGTGGCGGCAGTCGCAATCGTGGCGGCGGCTTGGCGCAGGGATTGGGGAACCGGGTTGCTGCTCGCGACCGCCGCTTACATCGCATTAAAGGCGGTCCGCTTCGAAGCTCTGTTCGCCATCGTCTTGGTGGTCGTGGGCGGTGGTGTTGTGGAAAATGTATGGGACGATTGGACCAAGAGTGATTGGACCACGGACGACTGGACCAGGCGCGGTTCCAAGCTGGGGCGGAGGTGGAGCGGGCCTCTGGTCGCAACTGGGGTGGTGGTGGTGGTGCTCTGCGCCGCGCTTTTCTGCGAGCGGTCTTACGATCTGATTTCGAATCGCTACTACATGCGATCGTCACAGTTGGCGACGTTTGGAGCGGGAGCGTCATGGTGGATCCCGCAGCGGGCATTTGATTTCATCGCGGAGCAGCGGCTTCCCGGCGAACTGTTTCATGACTACGACATGGGCGGGTATGTCGCGTTTCGACTGGGGCCGCAGTATCGCGACTACATTGATGGCCGGGCAATTCCGTTTGGGCAAGAGCAGTTTTTTCGGACTTACAGTTTGAGCAATGCTGCTCCCGAGTCAAAGCTGTGGCGAAAGGAAGAGGAGGCGCGCGGCATCCACACCATAGTGGTTTCGCTGGCACGATATAGCGGGATTGATTTCTTTCCGCACCTGAGTGCGTTTTGTAAGAGCCAGACGTGGAGGGTGGCTTATCTGGACGAAGTCTCCGCAGTGTTTGTGCTCCGGACTGCGGAAACGGCTGCGCTTCTGGACCGCGCATCGCTCGATTGCGCGAGCGTAAGCTTTCGTCCCTCGCAACCTGAGGGGCGCGAGTCCAGCGCGGCGGCGCGGGCTCGCATGTTCAACTTCCACGCCAATGCCGCGGGAGTTTTTTATGCGCTGGGCCGCTACGATGAGGCCATGAGGGAAGCGGACGCCGCGCAGGGGATCTTTCCGGACAACGCCCGAGTTCACCTGACACGCGCGCTGGTGCTGCAGGAGTTGGGACGCAACCCGGAGGCGGAGGCAGAGTTCCGCAACAGCCTGGGCCTTGAGCCGTCAGATCAGGCAGCTTTCGATCTCGGCCTCTTCTACTTGACGCAAAAGCGACCCGGCGAAGCGAGGGAGATTTTTCGCAGCGGGGCGGAGTCGTCGCCGCGTCCGCACGAGATGTGGATGATGCTAGGGCAGAGCGAACTGCAACTTCGCAAACCGACGGAAGCGCTACTAGCTTTCGACAACGCCCTCCAGAGCAGTCCCTTCGGGATCGGCGGGGAAACTTTGGGGGCAAATTTCCTTGCACTAGTAGCGACCGGTCAGGCGCGCGCCGAGTATCAGTCGGGAGATCTAGGACAAGCCATCAGTTTCCAGGAAGAAGCGGTGCGACTGACGCCCGAGGATGCGAAGCTGTGGGCGGGACTTGCGGACCTCTATGACGCGGGCGGGCGCAGGGAGGACGCAGCGAACGCTAGACAGCAAGCGAAATCGGCGGAGCGGGGAAACTGAGGAACGACTAGCATTTGGGGTGGGAGACGGGAATCGAACCCGCAACCGTCGGAGCCACAGTCCGGTGCTCTGCCTGTTGAGCTACTCCCACCGC
>JANYBT010000035.1 GCA_025360645.1 Acidobacteriaceae bacterium
CAGCGGTGCGCCACTGCTTCCGGCCGAGGTGGGCAAATTGAAATTGTCTGTGCCGGTGCCCGTGGTGGGCTCAATGGTCACCAAGCCGCCGCCCGTGCCACTGGTCAACACCAAGCTGCTGAGGCTCGATCCGCCCTGCACTGTCACCTGGGTCACCGCCAGACCCGCCAACACCAACAACGACAGAACCACATCTATTAGTACAACCTTTTTACGTTCCATGGACCAACCCCCACCGCTGCTCTCTAGTGCAGGACGAAGTCGTGGGCAATGCCTTTGAAAAAATAAAAGCCCGCCACTTTGCCATTTCCACTCACGCAAGTCGGGAAGATCCCCAGCGGACCGGGGCTTGGATCCTTAAAAAAACTTATCACCCCAGCACTGGTGCGCTTCCATCCGAACCCGGTACCGGTCGAATTGATGTAAGCTCCATATACATCCCCGTTATCGGCTATCCCGGCAACACCGTTGAAGCCTGTGATGGTAAAGGTTGTCACGTTGCCGGCTGCATCGCGCACAAATTCCAAGGGATTAACAAACCCCGCTGCATTGTAGTAGCCCGCTATCTCTCCACCAGTGTTAATACTTGTTACAGATGTGCCGGTTTCCCCCGGAACATCAAACGTCGTAATGTTTCCAAAAGCATCACGAACAAAGCCATGTCTCGTGACTTTATCTACATAGTCCCCCGTCACCTGCCCGCTTTGGCTGAGGTACGCACTGAACACAGCTGTGCTGCCTGCGACGTCGAATGTGGTGTGGTTCCCTGAAGCGTCCCGAACAAATCCATGTTCCACAGATTTGGAGTCGAAGTACACGCCAGAAATTTGGCAGGCGTCGTTGATGCTAAGCGCTTCCGTCCCCTGCAAATCATGAGTGCCCGCGCCGGGCACGTCAAGCACCGTGTATTGCGGGTTCCGCAGAAATCCATGCAATGACCCAACCTTAGAATCTTGATAATAGCCTACCGTCCAGCCGCTTGCATTGATGGAAAGCGGGTAGGTTGCCCCGGCCCCCGGTAATATGAATGTTATTACCGTACCGCTGCTGGCCTGACATACAAAACCGTCATAATTGACGCTCGGGCCGTCATAATAACCCGTCACCGAGCCCCACTTGTTAATGCCGGTGGAAAGAGCGCCACTTGCTCCGGGCACGTCGAAGTTCGTATAGGTCGCAGCATAGCATGGTGCTGGGAGCAACCCGACGTAGAGCAATGCTGCTAGGGTGCAGAATGTTAAGAACCGCATAGTTCTCCTTTTGTTCAATTGGATGTTGCACTTGAAAGTCATGATCACTGACACGTTCGATGGTGGCGTCCCGCCAACTGTAGTTGTCACTCTAAGTTGATTGCCAGCGGCGAACGTCAGGCTGTTGTCGAGCGCGAATCCCTTGGCGGCAGTCCGGGTGTTCACCGCCAAGTTTAGATTGGTCGAATAAAGGCTGCCGAAGACCGGCGTTGTCCCGCTACAACCGGAAGTACATTTCTGGATATTGTAAGTGCTCGCAGAGGCCCCAGGACTATCGGCGACGACTCGGAAATCTGTGATCGTAATATTGCTCACGCCCTCGGGCAGAGTGAGAGGTTCCGGCTGATTTCCGCCCGCTAACGTGCCCGAGAAGAACCACGCCAGAGTCTGGAATGCGGTGTGGTCGTGGTCGCTCCGGGCAAGCGCAGTAGATGTGCCCTGGTTGGTTGGGCCGGTACCAGCAGTTCCAGCTGCCACCACCGTGAGGCCGCTGTCAGACAAGTCCCCGGTTCCGGTCAACCCGCCTTGCACCAGGTGAGCCAAAGTCACCCCACCGCTCGGTACAAAAGCGCTAAAACCGCCCAGGAATGCCACACGATCCCGTCTCTGCGACGCGGGGGGGGGCGAGTTGAAGCGATGCGTTGCTTGACCATGCTAGTCCTCAAATGACCATCAGCGGACCGGGGAAGGATTTCGCGACTTCATCACAACCCAGAACCTTTGTCAAGCAAAAACGATGAAGTTTTGTTAAAGACGAACTTCTGTTAACGACGAACTTTGGTTAAGGAGAAGAATCTGACGCCCTGCATCCCTGCATCAGGCCCGCCTGCTCACAATTTCTATGTTCAGTTGTCACTGACCGGTTTCCCTCAGTAGCTTACTTTCACGAGTATGGGCCTTCGTCCTATGGCGGTCACCGGTCCGCCATCGAATCTCTATATCCCCAGCCTCGACGGCATGCGGGCGGTCGCTTTCCTTCTCGTCTTCGTCGCCCATGCCCAGCCCTTCAAGGTACTGCCCGGTGGTTTTGGGGTCACAGTATTTTTCTTTCTCAGCGGATATCTCATCACCACCCTGCTTCGCGCTGAGGCCCAGCAGACCGGAACCGTCTCCCTGCGAACCTTCTATCTGCGCCGCGTGCTGCGCATCTTCCCGCCCTGCTACTTGACCGTTACCATAGTCGCCGCCCTCGCGCTTGCGGGCCTGGTCTACAACCGCGAAAGCTATGCGTCGTTGGTTTCGGCGTTCTTGTATTTCTCCAACTACTGGAACATCCTGGGTTGGGGAAATCTGCCTGCCGGTCTCGGCATCTTGTGGTCGCTGGCGGTCGAAGAACACTACTACCTGTTGTTCCCTCTGCTCTATGCCTGGTTCGTTCGCCGCGCCATCAGCCAGCAGCAGCAGGCAACCGTGCTGATCTCGCTCTGCATATTAGCTCTGGCCTGGCGTTGTTTTCGAGCCTTCGTCTGGCACTCGTCGTGGCAAAATATTTACGAAGGCACCGACACTCGCTTTGACTCCATCCTGGCCGGCTGTGTGCTCGCCATCCTCGCCAATCCCCGATGCGGCGATCGAGTGGACTGGCTCAAAAAGCACGCCACCGCTTTGGCCGTGAGTGGCGCCGTCATCCTGGTTCTGTCTTACGTCTATCGCAACCCGCTTTTTCGCGACACCATTCGTTACACCGTTCAGGAGGTCGGGCTCATGCCCATCTTCTTCCTGGTGACTCTGCCCGGAAAAAATCTTCTCACCCGCTGTCTGGAGTCCTGCGTTCTGCGCTACCTCGGCCGTCTCTCCTACAGCATGTATCTCATTCATCACACCCTGTTCCACCACTTTTACCACTACTACCGCCCGGGAATTATTCTGGCAGCTGGAATCTTCCTGCTCTCCATGGCCTACGCCCAAGTCATGCGGAGTTTGGTGGATTTGCCAATCCAGCGCGTGCGTGGAAGGCTCGAGCGGAAAAAGAGAGTCGTCGTTCCAACCCCTCTGGCGGCTTGAAGCTGCAACGGAACTCTTGCCGGTCTTCTGCCGACCTATTGCGGAACGCTGTCGTCGAACATGGAAACCTGCAACTCGGGCGCCGCTGTTTTTTTCTTCCGTCCCGCGCCGATTACGGCCAGCACGGTGAGCGAACTCAGCGCGCTTCGCGGAATAAATATTCGCTGCGTATTGGAACGCGGGTCGGGCGGGTTTACCAGATAGCCTTCGTCCGGGTTCTGGGTCAGATCGTTCGGCATCAGCCCTTCCATCCCGTCGTTGTCCTTGAACCTCAGGCGCACCCATAAGCCTTCGGTGCGGGGACGGGTGGTGAACGTTTTGCGTCCCACCGGTTCCACTTCGCCAAACTCGCGCACAAAATACACTGCTTTGATATCGCCCAGTTCGATTGC
The DNA here is from genome assembly GCA_025360645.1 of Acidobacteriaceae bacterium. Taxonomy (GTDB): domain Bacteria; phylum Acidobacteriota; class Terriglobia; order Terriglobales; family Acidobacteriaceae; genus JANYBT01. Next base: position 3,647 of record JANYBT010000035.1, read on the forward strand.
TACCACCTGGCCTGAGGTATTCAGCAACTCCAATTTGCCATCGACAATAAAATTCGCGGGCGCAACGTGCCCGTGGATCGAATCACGGTCGTGTTTGCGAACCACAACTTTTTTGTGCGTCGAGGGCATGGCTCAGAAAATCCTTTGCTTCCAATCACTTACACTGACAGTTCGTCCGAAATCGCTGGTCGGAAAATGCGCAGTGGAATGCCGACCAAGCCCCCCACTCGCAACCAGCGTTGAAAGTTTCCTTTCAGATTTTCGCACTTTTCCAGTGCGCCCATGCCGTTTTGTGTGCCTGCCAGTAGCCAAAAGGTAAACTTTGTGTTATTTTGCTTCTTGCTTTCCCTGCGAAAGCGAAGTATAAGTCTATTGGATAGAATCACTTAGGTTGGGGCTGGAGCCACGTCATCGTCCAGTGTCCAGCCCGGCGGTATCCCCGCAGTTTGTTGAAGCGGGCTCGCGCACCAATTGTAACCAGGCATGGCCGATTACATTTACACGATGGAATCCCGGCTGACGCCGGATCAGCTCAAAGCCGTCCTGCTCGTCCAGGACGTGACCCGCGCCGTCGGCATGAACCTCTACCTGACGGGCGGAGCGGTGCGCGACATCATCAGCGGATTGCCCATCCGCGATTTGGATTTCACGGTTCAGGGAAATCCCCTCAAGCTGCAAAAAGAACTGGAGCGCGCCGGCATCCGTGTGTCTCATGTGGACGAAGAGATGCACGCCCTCCTGCTTACCCTTACCGGAGGCGTGCGCGCTGAGATCAGCATGGCGCGCACCGAGCGCTTTGACAAGATTGGCAAGCCTCCGGTCATCACTCCCGCCACTCTCGGCGATGACCTGCGCCGCCGCGACTTCACCGTCAACGCCATGGCCATCTCCCTCAATGAAGGCTCGCGCGGTTTGTTGATGGATCCCTTCAACGGCGTGGCCGACGTCGAGGCCAAACTGCTGCGAATGCTGCACAATTACGCGTTTGTCGAAGACCCTTCGCGCATCATTCGCGCCGCCCGCCTGGCTGCCCGCTTTCACTGGCCTCTGGAAGAACGCACCCAGCAGCGCCTGGATTCCGCCAAAGAAAACAATTACATCGAACACATCAGTAACCGCGCCATTGGATACGAAATCGAGCAGTTGGCCTACGAAGAAGATCCGCTGCACATCGTCAAGGTGCTGGAAAAAGAAGGCTGGCTCAAAGTACTGAATGCGCACTGGACCACCGCCAAAATGGATGCCGTTGGCCTGACCGCTCTGGTGAAGACCCGCCAGCAGATGAACGAGTTGGGATACGCCCCCGACCCCTCGCCCGCGGTCCTGCATTTCCTGACCGCGCACATGGCCGACTCCGACATCGCCAACATCCGCCGCGCCATTCCTCGCAAAGACCTGGTGGAGAGCTGGCGCGATCTCACCGACCACGCCAAGGATCTGGCCAAACGCTTGACCGGCAAGGAAGCGGCCACGCCCTCGCGCACCTGGAGCCTGCTCTCCCAGGCGCGTCCGGAAATGATTCTGTTTCTGGGAGTGACCGCGCGGCAACAGGCGGTGGCCGAGAAAATCAAGAACTTCCTCACCAAGTGGCGGCAAGTGCAGCAGAAGGTCCCCTTGCTGGAGATGACCGAACTCCACATCACTCCGCAGATGCCCGGCTACGCCAAGATTGCGCACGATGTGTTTTTGCTCTTGCTGGACGGCAAGCTGCATTCCCGGACCGAGATTTTGAAATACCTGAAGCCGCTGGCGCCGCCGCCTCCGCCGCCTCCGCCACCACCGAAACGCGGCCGCACTCCCAAGGGGGCAGTGCCGGAAGTAGTTGCGGCTGTGACCGAAGCAGCGGGAACCAAGAAGGGCAAAGCTGGCAAGAAGCTCAAGGGGGTAGTTCCCGCAACTGCACCGGTTACAGGGGCGCCGCTTGCGTTGCCTACGAAAACCAAAGCGCCGGAGGCGGCCAAGGCTGCAAGAGTGCCAGTAAAAGTGCCGCCGCAAGTGCCTGCTAGTGTGCCTGCGAAAGGGCCAGTGAAAGTACCAGCGAATGTCCCTGCAAATTTGCCGCCAAAGCCTGCGGCGCCGGTCGCACCCGCCAAGGCCCAGCGCACCGTGAAAGCGGTAAGCCAGCCCGCAGCAGCGAAAAAAGCAATCAAGAAAAGTTCGGGGAAGTCCGCCCCGAAGAAGGCAAAGCCCGCCCCGAAGAAGCCGAAGCCATCGCCCAAGCCCGCCAAGTTAAAGAAGCCCGCGCCCAAGAAGTCTCCGACTAAGAAGCCCGCAACCAAGAAACCCGCGACCAAGAAGCCCGCGACCAAGAAGCCCGCGCCCAAGAAACCCGCGACCAAGAAAGCTTCGCCTAAGAAGCCGACGCCCAAGAAGCCCCCCGCCAAAAAGTCGGCGTCCAAGAAGGCTGCGCCCGCCAGGAAACGCCGATAAGCGGTTCGCATTTCCCCTCCCCTTCGCATCCCCCCCCCCGCACTTTCGTTATCTGCCATTTTAATTCCGGATTGCGTACCCTAACCCACAGTAGGCAGATCGCAAGGCGGGAACCAACCCGCCAGATGGGCCGGTCGGCACATGTTTGGTTTCGGCGCAAGAACCATGGCAGGTTTGGACATCGGGTCCTCCAGCATCAAGGTGGTCGAACTGAAGCGGTCACGGGGAGCCTTGGAAGCGGCGCACTGCGGGCTGGAAGATTTGCCGCGCGATCTGGTGGTGGATTCCATGATCGCCGATGCCGGGACCGTGTCTACCGCGATTGCCCGGCTATTTGCCACCGCCGGCATCAAGACCCGCGACCTGGTGACCGCGGTCAGCGGCCACTCCGTCATCCTGAAGAAAATCACGTTGCCCATCGCGAGTGACCAGGCCCTGCCCGAGGCGATCCAGCGTGAGGCCACGCTGCACATCCCGTTTGATCTGGCGGACGTCAACCTCGATTACCAGGTGCTTTCGGAACAACGCGAGCGCGGCCAACTGGAAATTCTGTTGGTGGCGGTGAAGAAAGACAAGATCCTCAACTACACCCAGGCGCTTTCGCTGGCGGGCAAGAATGCGGCGGTGGTGGATATCGACTCGCTGGCCCTGCTGAACTGCTACGAATACAACTATGCGCCCGGCGCCGAGGACGTAGTGGCCCTGCTCAACCTGGGCGCCAGCATTCTGAACATCAACATCGTGAAGGGCATCTGTCCGTTGTTCCCGCGCGACGTCAGCATGGGCGGGCACCAGTACACCGAAGCCCTGCAGCGGGAACTGGAACTGAGCTATGAAGAGGCGGAAGCGCTCAAGCGGGGAAGCGCGGCAGACTCTCCCCATCGGGACGCGCGCCTCCCGATTCTGAAACAGGTCACCGAAAGCATCGTGCTGGAAATCCAGAAGACTTTCGACTTCTTCCGGGCCAGCGCCGAAGGCGAGCCGATTGCCAAAATCTATTTGGCGGGCGGGTCCTCGCGGGTGGACGGGCTGGCCGAAGCTTTGCAAGAGGAATTCTCTCTGCCGGTGGAGTTCCTGGATCCCTTCCTCAAGATTTCTCGGCCCTCTCAGGCGGATGCGGCCGAAGTGGCGCAACACCACCCCGAACAAATGGCAGTGGCAGTGGGACTCGCCCTGAGGAGTTTTAACGACCTATGATCCGAATCAACCTGCTGGGTGTACCGAAGGGGAAAACGCGGCGCAGTTCCGATATGGCGGGCGAACCCACGGGGGCCGGTCGCTTTTGGCTCAAGCTGGTGGCGGTCGCGCTCTTGTTTGCCAGCGGCAGCTATCTCTACTGGAGCCGGCTCGACCAGGAGCAGGTGCGCGTGGCGATCGCCCAACATTTGGCCGACCGCAAGAACCGGGAGCTGGCCGAGGTCAAGTCCCGCTACCTGGAGCGGCAACGCCAGGCCGAGGCCCTGCGTCGGCGGGTCGAGGTGATCCGCCAATTGCGCGCCAACCAGGCGGGTCCGGCGACCCTGCTGTCCCTGGTCGGACAAACCGTCAACAACAGTGAAGCCGTGTGGTTGAGCAACTTGAAAGACTTGGGGCCCGTCGTCAATATCGAGGGCATGGCCTTGAGCACCACCGCGGTGGCGGGATTGATGTCCAACTTGAAGCAGACCGGTTACTTCAAGACGGTGGAGATCAAAGAAAGCATTCAGGACGAGCAGGTCAAAGACATGCAGGCGTTCCAGTTCACGCTGGTTTGCGAAAAGAGCAAGGGATGAGGGTGTCGTGATGAAATTCGGGAAATGGCCCGCGCTCCGGCAGTGGGGCGTATTGATGGCAGGGGGAGGGTTGGCCGCGGCAGCGTTCTTTTTTGCCGTCGCCCGCCCGTTGCAGGCTGCCAATGTTGCCGCCCAAAGCAAACTGGAGTCTCGCCTCCGCGAGAACGCGGAACTGGAAGCCAATCGTCCGCGGCTGTCGGAGATCGAGCGCGAGGTGGCCGACCTGAAAATCCAGATCGAGGCGCAGCGCCGCATTGTGCCCGAAGACAAGGAAGTCGCCAACTTCCTGCGCATGCTGGAGACCGAGGGCCACCTGGCGGGAATCGAGATTCGGCGCTACACCGCACTGCCCACCGCCGCCAAGGAGTTTTACAGCGAGGTCCCGTTTGAGTTGGAACTGGATGGCCAGTATTATCCGGTGCTGAATTTTTTCGATCGCGTGGCCAAACTGGAGCGCATCGTGAACGTCTCCGGCCTGCTGGTGGCTTCCACTCGCAAGCCCGCCGAGGCCAAGCCCAAGAAGACTTATCAGTATGGGGCCAGGGAGAGCGTGGTCGCGACTTGTACCGCAACCACCTTCTTCAGTTCGGACCAGCCCGCGCCGCTGGTGGCGAAACCCGACGCAAAGCCGGCGAAGAAATGAACGGAGCATGCATGAGGACCATTCTGGCGGTTGCAGTGGTGCTGGCAGTATCGGGCGGGGTCCCGGCGCAGAGAGCGCTGCCGGCGGCAGGCCCGGCGGAGAAGCAAGTGCAGAAGCAAGTGGACAAGCAAGTGGTGCAGCAAGTTGCGTCCGATGCGCCCCCTCCGCTGACCACGTTGGCGTTGGCGGGAAAACGCGATCCGTTTTTGAGTCCGGTGCTGACCCAGAGTGGGCGCCCCGGATGCAGCACCGGAAAGAAGTGTTTGGAAATCGGCCAGATCAGCGTCAAAGGTGTGGTGCGTTCCACCGCCGGATTTCTGGCCGTGGTCACCAATGGCCTGAACCGCACCTATTTCCTGCGGGAAAAAGATGCGGTGTTTCACGGCTATGTGCTCAAGATCACCGCCGACAGCGTGGTGTTCCGGCAGAGCCAGCCGGACCGTCTGGGCAAGATGATCACCCAGGAAGTGGTGAAAAAGATTTCTACCCCGGCGGTGTGAATTCGCCGCGAGAGATGAGGAGACTGTGATGCCGAAGCGCGTAGTGGTTCTGGGTCTGGGCGTGTGGTGCCTGATGGCGGCGAGTACAGGGGGAGCGCAGAATTCCCCGAAGACAACCGCGGGGATCGTGACGGTAAGTGCGACGGCAAGTGCAAAAGTAAGTTCAGCGATGGTTGCAGCGGTGAGTACAGCCGAGGTTCCGAGTGCAGTGCCGTCTGCGCCAAAGCCTGCGGACCTTCCGGAGCCGGCGGTCAATCTGGCGGCGGAGCAGAAAGCCCAGGCGGGCAAGGCCAAGGCAGCGGCCTCGGCGCAGTTCACCGGAGAGCCCATCTCGGTCAACCTGAAAGAAGTGGACCTCAAGGATTTCTTCCGCCTGATCCACGAAATCAGCGGTCTGAATGTGGTGCTTGATTCCACTGTGAAGGGCACTCTGACCATTGTGCTGGACGACGTCCCCTGGGACCAGGCTCTCGACATCGTGCTGAAGAACAATCAGTTGGCCCGCCAGATGGATGGCAATGTGTTGCGGATTGCGACTATAGAGACTTTGAAAAAAGAAGCGGAAGCGTCGCTGGCGCAGCAACAGGCGGAAACGCTGGCGGTCGAGAAAGTCTCGTTCACTCGCTTTCTCAGCTATTCCCGCGCCAAAGACGTGGTTCCGATGGTCAAGAAATTCCTCAGCCAGCGCGGCGAGGTGGTGGCCGACGAGCGTACCAACGCCTTGATCCTGAACGACATTCCGACCGTGATTCCGGTCGTCGACAAGCTGTTGACGCAACTCGACCGCAAGACCCAGCAAGTGGAAATTGAAGCTCGCGTGGTGGCCGCGACCCGCAGTTTTGCGCGCGACATCGGCACCCAGTTGGGCTTTGGCTGGGGCAATGGCTCCTCGGCGGTGGGCGGCGCCTCCGCAGTAGGAAATTCGCCGACTCTGGTGGGAGGCTTGAATCCGAAATACATCATCGCCAACGGGGCCAGCACCGGAGGCTCCTCGATCCCGCTGTTCTCAAATCTTGGCGTCACTCAGCCCACCAGCGGGCTCTCATTTCTGAATGCCAGCAACAGCGTGCGCATCGACGCTATCCTGACTCTGGCGGAGTCGCGCGGTTTGCTGAAGATCCTTTCCCGCCCCCGGGTGGTCACCCAGAACAACATCCAGGCGGTCATGAAACAGGGAGTGCGGGTGCCGATCGTGACCCAGGCGCAGTTGTTGGGGCCGCCGACTGTCACTTATGTGGACGCGTTCCTGCGCCTGACCGTGACCCCGCAAATCACTTCCGAGGGCACCATCTTTCTGAACGTGGACGTGGAAAACACCACGCCCGATTTCGGCAATAAGGTGCAGGGCAATCCCAGCTTGATTACACAGCAGGCTACCACCCAGGTGCTGGTCACCGATGGCGGCACCGTGGTCATCGGCGGCGTCATCCAGACGCAAAATTCCGTGGACATTCAGCAAGTGCCGGTGCTGGGAAACATTCCGGTGTTGGGGAATCTGTTCAAGCACCGTTCGGTGAGTACGGCCAGCCGGGAGCTGATTTTCTTTATCACGCCGCGGATTGTGCAGACCTAGAGTCACTGGCCAGCGACCCCACGGGCTGACGACAAAGTATGTTTCCGGCCAGCAAAGGAGGGCGAGAGTCTGCCAGTCCGCGCTACCGCGGCGGTTCCCTCGCTCGGGTCGATTTTGCACCAAATAGGGCTTTTTGCGCATATTTCAGTTTGTAGACTAATGGATTCATAGACTTAGCTCTGTAAGATGTGACGACGAAGCTTCGGAGGAGGACTGGCGTCAGGGGTCGAGGAAGCCAGGATGAGTTTACCAGACGGGAAAAGTGATCGTGGATATCGCGCACGATGCCATTTGCTTGCGTTGTAGGGTACCTACACTCGCTTCGGAGGGGTTGGGGAGGGTTGAGGGTCATCCGAGGGATTGTCATGGCCTGGAGAGCCTTTAAACGGCTATCTCGGACTCATTTGGTCGTATATTACTACTTAGTCAATAGCTGATTGCTATTTACGCCCGCCTTGCCGACGAGCGCCGTTCTAGCCTCGACGGTTGCGTCTTTCCTGAGTTGCTTTTACCGAGTTGCGGTCTACGGAGTTGCGTTCATCGAGTTGCGTTTTAAGGATTCGCGTTTTACCGCATTATTTTTTTCTGAGTTGCATTTCACGGGGATGAGTTACTGGGTTGAGTTTATGACACGGTGGCTGCGCGAAGCTGAGCCGCGGGCTCCTGCTAAACTCGCTGGCATGGATTACGCTGGCCGCCTGCGACGATTGCAAGACCAGTTTGTTGCGCAGGACTTGGACGCTCTGCTAGTCACCCACCAGCCAAACATCCGTTACCTGACTGGTTTCACCGGCAGTGCAGCGGCGCTGCTGGTTCACGGGGCTGGCGCGGTGATGTTTACCGACGGGCGCTACCGCACCCAAGCTCAGGCCGAAGTCCGCAACGCAAGAATCGTCATAGGGAAGCTGCCGCCGCTCCTGGAAGGCGGCTCGTGGCTGGCGCAGCATCGCAGCAAATTGTCCGGTCGCGGAACATTGGCGCTTGGCATGGAGGCGGAGAGTCTCACGCTAGGGTCGCGTCGCCGGTTGGTGTCCAGTCTGGGCAAGGGATTTCGGCTGAAAGAAGCGCCGCAACTGATTGAGCGCCTGCGCATGATCAAGGACGAGGACGAGGTCCGATTGATGCGTGCGGCGGCTGAGTTGGGAGCCAGTCTGTTTCAGATCGCATGCGCTACGCTTCGTCCTGGAGTGACGGAGAATGCTGTCGCGGCGGGGATGGAGTACGAAGCCCGCAGGAAGGGCGCGGAGGGGATGGCCTTTTCGACCATCATCGCCAGCGGCAAGCGTTCGGCGCTGGTGCATGGGCGAGCCTCCTGTGAAATCATCCCACAGCGCGGATTTGTGGTCTGCGATTTTGGTGTTATACTCGCTGGTTATTGTTCGGACCGCACGCGGTCGGTGCACGTGGGGAGCGCCTCTCGAGAAGCCAAAAGTTTCTATGCGGCGGTGCTGGAAGCGCAGTTGGCAGGCTTGGCGGCGGTGCGGCCGGGAGCGCGGGCGGCAGAGGTGGATGCGGAAGCGCGGAAGTCATTGCGTAAAAGCAAGCTGGGCCGATATTTCAGTCACTCCACTGGGCATGGGGTAGGCTTGGAGATTCACGAAGCGCCCCGCCTGGCCGCAGGTGAGACGGAAATGCTGAGGCCGGGGATGGTGATCACTGTCGAACCCGGCGCTTATGTTCCGGACAAGTGGGGCGTTCGGATCGAAGACACAGTGTTGGTGACCGAGGACGGGTGCGAGGTGCTGTCGCCCTCGGACAAGCAATTGATCGTTCTCTAGATTCGCTGGAGTGCGGGCGAAGCTGGATTCAAACCATGAACCAAAAAGAAATCAAAGAACTCATCGAATTCCTGATCGAGAAGGACATCGCCGAATTTGAGTTGGAGCGCGGCGACGTCAAGATGCGCATCAAGCGCGGTTGTTACGCGGCGCCGGTGCACGAAGTCCAGACGGTTCCGGCCAGTGGGGCGGCTGCTGCGCCGGTGGTTGCGGCGGTCCCACCCCGCGCACCCAAGCCTGCGGCAGAAGAGAATCTGCACCTCGTGCGCTCGCCGATTGTGGGGACGTATTACGAATCGCCTACGCCAGGAGCGCCGCCATTTGTGAAGCCGGGCGACGTGGTGGAAATGGGCCAGGTCATTTGCATTGTGGAAGCCATGAAGCTGATGAACGAGATCGAATCAGATGCGGCCGGCGAGATTGTGAAGATGCTGGTGAAGAATGGCCAACCCATCGAGTACAACCAGGAATTGTTTGCGGTGCGGGTGCGGGCGTAAAGCCTGAGCGGGGAATTGCGAACCCTTGGCCGCGCGGTTGTGAGTAGAATCCAAGTCCAGAGGTGGTGGAAGAGGCCGGTCTGGACGCAATCACCAAAATGTTCAAGAAAATTCTGATCGCCAATCGCGGAGAAATTGCCCTCCGCATTATTTGTGCCTGCAAAGAGCTGGGCATCAAGACGGTGGCCATCTATAGCGAGGCCGACCGCAACTCGCTACCGGTGCGTTTTGCCGACGAAGCGATTTGCATTGGGCCACCGCAACTGGCGCTCAGTTACCTGAATATTCCCGCGGTGATCAGCGCAGCGGAAATTGCGAATGTGGATGCGGTGCATCCCGGCTACGGGCTGTTGGCGGAGAACGCGAATTTCGCCGAAGTGTGCGAGACCTGCGGCATCAAGTTTATTGGGCCACCGCCGGAGATCACGCGGCTGATGGGGGAAAAAGAAAAAGCGCGGGCGGCGATGAAGAAGGCGGGTGTGCCGATTCTGCCGGGTTCAGACGGCATTCTGGGCTCGGACCTCGAGGCGCTGGAGTGGGCGCGGCAGATCGGGTACCCGGTCATCATCAAGGCTTCCGCGGGAGGAGGCGGGAAGGGCATGCGGATTGTGCGCAGCGATCAGGAGCTGCCCGCTCTGTTCCTGCAGGCTTCCTCGGAGGCGGCGGCCGCGTTCGGCAATGGCGACCTCTACATGGAGAAGTATGTGGACCGGCCGCGCCACATTGAGTTTCAGATTCTGGCGGACTCCTATGGCAAGGTGGTCAGCCTGGGGGAGCGCGAATGTTCCATCCAGCGACGGCACCAGAAACTGTTGGAAGAGTCGCCCTCGACGCAGATGACGCCGGAACTGCGCCAGGAAATTGGCGATGTATTGTGCAAAACGCTGTCGGAGATCGGCTACGTCAACGCGGGCACGATTGAGTTTCTGATGGACCAGGACCGGCGGATGTACTTCATCGAAATGAATACGCGAATTCAGGTGGAACATCCGGTGACAGAGATGGTGACGGATGTGGACCTGGTGAAGGCGCAGATCATGATCGCGGCGGGAGCGCGCATGGAAGATGTGCTGCACGGTCCCATTGTGCATCGCGGCCACGCCATTGAATGCCGCATCAACGCCGAGCATCCGGAGAAATTTACACCCTCGGCGGGAAAGATCACTGCGTTTCATCCTCCCGGCGGAACGGGTGTGCGCATTGACACCGCCGCCTACGCCGAAGGCACTATCCCGCCGTACTACGATTCGTTGGTGGCGAAGTTGGTGGTGCGCGGGAAGGACCGGGAGGAGGCCATCTCGCGGATGGGACGCGCCCTGGAGATGTTCATTGTGGAGGGGATTTATACGACCATTCCTCTGCATCGCCGCATCCTGGCGGATCCGGAGTTTCGCGAAGGCAAGATCGATACGGGATATATCGAACGCTTTCTGGCCAAAACGAAAGATGGCGCGAAGTAGTGGTCCAGCCATGAGCAAGGTGGATTCCGGACTCCGCAACCCGCGCGACCGCCGGATGCCGCGGCTTTATCCCATCGTGGATGCGGGACTGTTTGCGACGACTTCCGATCTTTGCAGCTATGCGGAGGAGTTGGCCGCGGGTGGCTGCACCCTGCTGCAATATCGCAACAAGTCTGGTAATGCGCGCGCCATGCTGGAACAGGCGCTGGAACTCAAACGTATCCTGGGCGGGCGCGTCCAACTCATCATGAACGACCGGGCCGACTTGTGTCTGGCGGCGGGATTTGACGGAGTGCACGTGGGGCAGGAGGATTTGTCGCGGGCCAGCGTGCGCGGGTTGATCGGGCCGGACTTGTGGCTGGGGGTCTCGACGCATAACCCGCAACAAATGGCGGAGGCGGAACAGACCACTGCCGACTATCTAGCGATTGGGCCGGTGTTTGCGACGGGAAGCAAAGATCGGCCGGATCCGGTGGTCGGCCTGGAAGGGGTGCGACGCGCCCGCGCGCTGACTGGCAAACCGCTGGTGGGCATTGGCGGAATCACACGAGCGAATGCCCGGTTGGTGATTGAGGCCGGGGCGGACGCGGTTGCGGTGATCGCGGATCTGTACCGGGAGCCACGGCAAGCGGCGGAAGAGTTCCTGCGCTTGTTCTAGACCGGGCTCGAAAAGTCAGGTAGAGTTTGTGAACTCCCAGAAAAATTGCGGGACCGCGGGTCAGTTCCTGAAACCGAAGAGATAGGAGTCGCCCTGAGCAAGAAAAACCAGCATCCCGTGCCGGCCACCACTGCCAGCGATTGGAACCGCCACACTCAACAGGACAAGGAACTGGTCAAGGGGTTGGGCCTGACCAGCTCTACCATGCTGGTGATCGGCTCGATGATCGGGTCGGGGATTTTCATCGTGTCGGCGGAGATTTCCCGCGAGACCAATTCGCCGGCGCTGTTGATTGGCGCGTGGCTGGTGACTGGGTTTCTGACGATTGTGGGTGCCCTGAGCTATGGGGAACTCGCCGCCATGATGCCTCGTGCCGGCGGCCAATACGTTTATCTGCGCGAGTCTCTGGGCCCGCTCTGGGGCTTTCTCTACGGCTGGACCCTCTTTTTAGTGATTCAGACCGGAACCATCGCAGCGGTGGGCGTGGCGTTCGGCAAGTTTCTCGGTATTTTTGTTCCTTCGGTTTCGTCCACCAATTGGATTGTTCACATTTTGAAGGTGCCGCCGATTCAGATTGGTCCCATGGTGTTGGGCAACATGGACGTGGGCCTGAACACGCAGAACTTGGTGGCGATCGTCATTGTTGTCTTGCTGTCGGTGGTCAACATCTTCGGACTGAAAACCGGGGCGATGATCCAGAACGTGTTCACTGTGGCCAAGGCCTCCGCGCTGTTTGGCCTGGTGCTGTTGGGACTGTTCATCGGGCGGAATGCGCAAGCACTGGCGGCAAACTTCCAGGGAAACTTTTGGCACAACGCTGGACTGAGCGCGCAACATGCGGTGCAAGTGGGAGTAGGCGGGCCGACGGTGATGGTGGGGACGCTCACGATTCTGGCGGTGGCGCAGGTGGGGTCGCTGTTTTCCGCCGACGCCTGGAACAACGTGACCTTTACCGCGGGCGAGGTGAAGAACCCCAGCCGCAACCTGCCGTTGTCTCTGGCGATGGGTACGGGCATAGTGATTGCGCTCTACATTGCTTGCAACTTCATTTACCTGAGCGTGCTGCCGCTGTGGGGAAGCGCCGGCGGGGCCACCATTCTCGATCGGGGCATTCAATTTGCCGCGGAAGACCGGGTGGGCACGGCGGTCATGCTGAAGATGCTGGGCACGGGGGGAGGCGCATTGATGGCCATCGCCATCATGATCTCCGCCTTCGGTTGCGATAACGGTTTGATCTTGTCGGGGGCGCGGGTTTACTACGCCATGGCCAAGGACGGCTTGTTCTTCCGCAGTGTGGCGAAATTGCATCCCAAGTACAAGACTCCGGCGGTGTCGCTGATGGTGCAGATGGTGTGGACCTGCATTCTGTGTCTGTCCGGGAGTTACGGGCAGTTGCTGGACTACATTATTTTCGCGGTGCTGGTGTTCTACATTCTGACCATCGTCGGCTTGTTTGTCCTGCGCTTTACGCGCCCGGATGCCGAGCGCCCGTATCGCGCGATTGGGTACCCGGTGTTGCCGGCGATTTACATTTTGGTGGCTTTGTTTATTGATGTCGTACTATTGCGCTATAAACCGCAGTACACTTGGCCGGGGTTGATGATCGTGCTGGTGGGCATCCCGGTATATTTCTTGTGGTCGAGACGATCCAACGCAGCGATGGAATAGATAAGGGGGAGCGAGACGCATGGCAAATCTTTTAGCGAAGAAGCCGTTGGCACTGCTTCTATCGGAAGCGGGCGAAACCGGCGAAAACAGCCTGAAGCGCACGCTGGGAGTGTTCCAGCTAACGGCGTTGGGAGTGGGCGCGATCATCGGCGCAGGCATTTTTGTGTTATCGGGACTGGGGGCGCATTATGCGGGCCCGGGCTTGATGCTGTCGTTCGTGCTGTCGGGCATGGGGTGCGCGTTCGCCGGACTGTGCTACGCGGAATTTGCGGCGATGATTCCGCTGGCGGGCAGCGCCTACACCTACGCTTACGCCACGCTGGGCGAAATCTTTGCGTGGATCATCGGCTGGGACTTGACGCTGGAATATGCGATGGGGGCCAGCACGGTATCGTCGGGCTGGTCGAACCACTTTATCGAGTTGCTGGACATTCTGCACATCAAGATGCCGCTGTGGCTGGCGTATGACCACTGGACCGCGCTGCGTACTGCAGAGAGCACTATTGCCCGCCAGATGGCATCGGCATCGGATGCCACGCTGGTGCCGGGCACGCAGGCCTTCCTCACCAAGGTGACCGACATTACGGTCGCGCACTCGCCAGAGTTGGTGCAGCGGGCGCACAGCTTGCTTTCAGCCCCCACGATTTTTGGCGTGGAAATTGGATTTAACCTGCCTGCTTTCTTGATCGCGCTGGCGATTACCGCAATTCTGGTGATCGGGATCAAAGAGAGCGCGCGCTTCAACGCGACCATCGTCTGCATCAAGGTGGCGGTAGTGCTGTTCGTCATTGGCTTGGGATTCAAGTACGTGGCGCACAGCAACTGGGGATCGGATTGGCATTCGTTTGCGCCGTTCGGCTTTTCGGGGATTGGGGCCGGAGCGGCTTACATCTTCTTCGCCTACATTGGATTTGACGCAGTCTCCACCACCGCGCAAGAGGCCAAGAATCCGCAGCGGGACCTGCCGATTGGGATCATCGCATCGTTGGTGATTTGTACGACTCTTTATATAGCAGTGGCGGCGATTCTGACGGGCATGGTACCGTGGCGCGAAATCAACATTGAAGCGCCCATCGCGCGGGCGTTCATGGATCGCGGACTGGTCGGCGCATCCCACATCATTACCATTGGCGCGCTCGCCGGATTGACCAGCGTGATGTTAGTGATGCTGCTGGGCCAAACCCGAGTGCTCTATTCGATGGCCAATGATGGACTGCTGCCGAAGAAATTTTTCGCCGCGATCCATCCCAGGTTTCGCACTCCGTGGAAGAACACCATCCTGGTTGGGTTTCTGGCGGCGGTGGTGGGCAGCGTGACGCCGATTGACGACATCGGCAAGATGGTGAACATTGGGACGCTGCTGGCCTTTGTGATCGTTTGTATTGCGATTCTGGTTTTGCGCAGCACCAATCCCGGCCAGGCGAGGCCGTTCCGGACGCCGTGGGTTCCATTGGTTCCAATCCTGGGCATAGTCTTTAATGGCTACATGATGCTGAAGCTAGGCTGGGTGAACTGGGCCCGACTGATCATCTGGCTGGCGATTGGATTGGTGGTCTATTTCACCTATGGCCAAAAGAACAGCAAGGTGCAGGCGATGCTCCGAGGTGAGAAGTAGGCGCGGCGGAATTTCAGTACGACCGTAGTGCGAAACGCCCTCCGAAGTAATCGGAGGGCGGTTTGTTTGTGGCGGGAAAAGGGGGGATTGTGTGCCCTTCCGAGGACGGCTGGAAGAGGTGTGGTGTTGCCAGTCGTCCGACGAGTGGAAAGTTTGTGGCATTGTTCGAATCTTTATACACTTCGCGGCAAATCGATTCGTTCCGAGGACAGCACAAATCCCCAATGAAATCGAGGTTTTCTGGGATATTCGTGTCCCCAAGCGCGTGGCATGTCAGGTTTTTCATACATGATGGCTTGTGGCGTGAACTTCTTCTTGACTTTCCCCATCGGGTCAATAGAATGCGAACACGAATCATCTGACACGGTGTGGATGGTGATGAACCGCCACCAGGACGTGGGTTTCTGGTGGGCAAGAATAGGCCGCGGCGCTTGACTCCCTTTCTCCCCGTTGAGCGCCTGAGTTAGGTCAAGTTCCAAACACAACTAGCGACAGCGATAGGGGTTTCATTGAAACTCAAAACCGGCATGAGCGCGGCGGTGTGTGCATTACTTTGCCTGGCGGGCGTGCCGTTGGCGGGCGCCGCCGGGACGGTCACAGTCTCGCCTGGATCGCTGGCATTTGGGAACCAAGTGCAGGGGATCCGCAGCGCGATCAAGAAAGTCACTCTTACCAATGGGTTGTCGAAGGCATTATCGATCACCAGTTTGTCGATGAGTCTGGCGGATTACAGCCAGACCAACACCTGCCCGATCAGTCCCGCGACGCTGGCGGCTGGAGCCAAATGCACAATTTCGGTGTCCTTCACCCCAGCGGCAGTGGGACAACGCGGTGGGATGCTGAGCGTGAATGATAGCGCGACTGGCAGTCCGCAGAAAGTGAACCTGAGCGGAACTGGAGTGTTAGCGGCGGTGGCGACGCCGTCCAGCCTGGGGTTTGGCAACCAGGTGATCGGGTTAAAGAGCGCGTCGCAAATCGTCACGTTCCAGAACAACCAAAGCAAGGGTCTGAAGATCACGAGCATCACGACTGGGCTGACGGACTACTCTGAGACCACGACCTGCCCGCTCAGCCCCAACACCTTGGGGGGCGGGGCGACCTGTACGATCACGGTATTTTTCACTCCATCGGCTGCGGGATCGCGGAGCAGCACGCTCACCGTGGCCAAC
This sequence comes from Acidobacteriaceae bacterium, assembly GCA_025360645.1. Classification (GTDB taxonomy): domain Bacteria; phylum Acidobacteriota; class Terriglobia; order Terriglobales; family Acidobacteriaceae; genus JANYBT01. The sequence goes on from JANYBT010000035.1 coordinate 19,410, forward strand.
GACTCCGGCACGAGCCCCTCCGTGAGTCTTTCGGGAAGCGGAATTGTGGCGACCACTCTGAGTCCGGCAAGCCTGAGCTATAGCGGACAGGCCCTGGGAACCAGCAGCGGTGCGCAGACGGTCACCCTGACCAACAATCAGTCCACCGCACTGACGTTGACCGGCGTTACCAGCAGCGCGAGCGATTTCTCCAGCACTACCACCTGCCCTCTGAGTCCCAGCACTCTGGCTGCGGGAGGCAGTTGTACGGCGTGGGTGACGTTCTCCCCGAAAGCGATGGGAACCCGAACGGGAACATTGAGCTTTAATGACGACGCCAGCGGAAGTCCGCAGACGGCAGCGCTGAGCGGAACAGGGAATCCAGCGACTCTGGTGTCGATTGCGCTGACCCCGGCGGCTGCATCCATCGCGCTGGGGACATCACAACAATTCACGGCAACGGGGACGTACACCGACGGCAGCACACAGAACCTGACGGCATCGGTAGCGTGGAGTTCGTCGGTGCCGGGCGTGGCGGCGGTCAGTGCGGGCGGATTGGCGACGAGCGTGGGACAAGGGTCGAGTTCTATCAGCGCGACCTTGGGTTCGGTGGTGGGGTCGGTGATTCTGACGGTGACCGCACCGGCGCTGACTGCAATCGCGGTGAGCCCGGCGACGGCCACGGTGGCGAGCGGGGGGACCCAGCAATTCGCTGCGAGCGGCACGTACTCCAACGGCAGCACTCAAGACGTGACGGCGAGTGCGTCCTGGACTTCTTCCGCGTCTGGGATCGCGAAGGTGAGCAGCGGTTTGGCCAGCGGAGTGGGAGCGGGCAGCGCATCGATCACGGCCATGGTGGGGACGGTTTCCGGTTCTGCGGCGCTTACGGTGACGGCTGCACCGACTCTGGTGTCGCTTGCGGTAACTCCAGCCAATGGCAGTTTTGCGCTGGGGACGATGCAGCAATTGGCGGCCACCGGCACGTACTCCGACGGCAGCACTCTGGATATGACGGCGCAAGTGGCCTGGAGCACAGCGGACGGGACGATTGCGTCGGTGAACAGTCGAGGACTGGCGACCAGCATCGCAGTGGGAAGCACAACGGTATCGGCAACGTCGGGAGCCATCGTGGGCACGACCGGGTTGACGGTCACACCCGCGCAGTTGGTCTCTTTGGCGTTGACGCCGGCCATTCCCTCGATTCCATTGGGGATGACGCAGCCATTTGCCGCCACCGGCAGCTTCACGGACGGCACCATGCAGACGGTGACGCAAAGCGTGGTGTGGAGTTCGAGTGCGCCGACGGTAGCGAGCGTAAGCAATGCGAGCGGGAGCCAGGGTGTGGCAACCGCGGTGGCGGCCGGCACGAGCACGATCGCGGCAAGTTCGGGGAACATCACTGCGAGCACAACGTTGACCATCACCCCGGCGGTGTTGGAGACGATCACGATCAGTCCGGCAAACCCATTGATTGCGCTGGGAACCGCACAGCAATTGGTTGCGACGGGAATTTTTTCGGACGGAAGCACGATGGACCTGACTGCGACCGCAGCGTGGGCTTCGGACGATGCCGCGGTGGCGAGCGTTTCCGCCGGAGGACTGGGCAACAGCGCGGCGATTGGAACGGCAAACATCAGCGCTACGGTGGGGACGGTGGCAGGAAGCACAGGGTTGACGGTGACCGCAGCTGCTCTGGTATCGATCGCGATCGGCCCGCCGTCGGCGACGATCCCGCTGGGCACGACGCAGCAATTCACGGCAACAGGGACCTACACTGACGGGACCACGCAGGACGTGACCCGAACCGGGCATTGGAGTTCCACGAGCGCATCGGTGGCGACCATTAGCAACTCGACCGCCAGCGCCGGTCTGGCTACGACTCTGGGAGTCGGAGGCACGACCATCAGCGTGAGCGTTGGGGCGGTGAGCGCTTCGGCGACGCTGACGGTAAGCCCGGCGGCGCTGACTGCGATCGCGGTGACGCCGCTAGCCCCTTCGATCCCGCTGGGGACGGCGCAACAATTCACCGCCTCGGGAACCTATACCGATGGAACGAGTCAGGATATTACTTCCACAGTGACGTGGAGCGCCACGCCTGCCACGGTTGGGGTTGCAAGCAATGCTATGGGACAAAACGGGCTGGTGACCAGTTCGGGGATTGGGATTGCGACGGTCTCGGCCAGTCTGGGAGCGATTACGTTTTCCACTACGCTCACCGTGAGCAGTGCTGCGCTGGTTTCGATCGCCATCAGTCCGCAGTCCCCGACCGTGGCACTGGGGACGCCGCAATCATTCACGGCAACAGGAACGTACACGGACGGAAGCACCGCGAATGTAACCGGGTCAGTAAGTTGGAGTTCGGCGAACGGAAGCGTGGCCACGATCAGCAGCGGAGGATTGGCAACAACCGTGGCTAGTGGGGTGGCGACTATCTCCGCAAACTCGGGCACGATTTCGAGTTCGACCCAATTGACGGTGGGGAGTGCGGCTCTGGTTTCGCTCTCCCTCAGCCCGCAGGGCTCTTCGATTGCCCTTGGGCTGACGCAAGCCTTCAGCGCGACGGGAACTTACACGGATGGCAGCACCCAGAATTTTACGGCTTCGGTGACGTGGGCATCGAGCCTGACCGCGGTGGCGACGATGAACGGCACTTCCGCTGGGAGCGGTGTAGCGACCAGCGTAGGGGTAGGGACGACCAGCATTTCCGCCACTCTTGGCGCGATTTCGACCGCGACCACGTTGAGCGTTACGAGTGCAGTTGTGCTGGGCTTGGCGATCAGCCCGCAGTCGCCCTCGACATCAGTGGGCAGCACGAAGCAATTTACGGCCACGGCCACCTACACCGATGGAACCACTCAAAATGTTACGTCGCAGGTGGTGTGGACCTCATCCAACCCGGTCGTTGCGACGCTGAGCAACAACCCGGCGAGCCCGGGATTGGCGACTACCACCGAGGTGGGAACCACCAATGTGGTTGCGACCCAGGGAACACTCTCCACGTCGACTTTGTTGACGGTGGCTTGTGGAGGACCAGGGGCGCCGTGTGCGAGTACGAACACACCGCAATTACCGCAGGTGTGGGTAAACAACCACGAGTGCGACGCTCCCAACGGCGTCTATGACCTGGTTAAGACGGTGAAGGCGTCGGGCGGCGACTATGCCGGGACCCAAGGCGGGTTGAACCAGGCTATTTCCGATTGGGTGGGGGGCCCCGACGAGTGGGAACTGGTGCAGGTGGACGCGGGATTGGTGTTGAGCGGGAAGGTGCAGATCAACATCGGCGCCAAGACGGGCGCCAGCAAGTGCTTGCGCATCCAGTCCTCGAATCCGCCCGCCGCCAATCAAACCGTTTGCAGCCATCAGATCAATGACCTGCCGGGTGGGAAAAATCCGCGCAATCCGGGATGCACCAATGACAGTGCGCACCTGTACGTGGTGGAACAGACCAACTACGGGAACCATGTCATTACGTGTTTGACGGGCGCCAATCACGTGGTGGTGGAAGACGGTGAATTCCGGCCGAATGTGAGTAACACCAGCGGGATCTGGATGCCTTTGCTGGGTTGTGGCGAGAGCAGTATCACTTCCACCGCACAACTTCCGTCCCACGTGGGGTTTGCTTACAACTACGTGCATGGTTGGGTACCCAGCGACCCCGGGGCTCCCTCCAACGGAACCAAACTGGGGACCGCCATTGAGGCCAACTGCGTACAGTGCTGGTTCCTGTACAACTACGCCGAGAAAGTAGTGCAGGAAGGAGGCGAGAGTCACGTGGCGCACCTGATCAATACGCCGGGGCCACAGAAATGGGTGGGCAACTTTTTCGAGGGCGGAGCTATTAGCTGGTTTACCGGAGGAGGGAGTTGCCTGGGCGCCAATTGCTCGCCCACGTCTATTCCAGGGGTGGTGCCGGGCGACCTGGAGGTACGGCGCAATCGCTTTACGCGCGACATCACCTGGACCGCGCTGACGGGAAAGCTTTGCCAACCGAACTGTCCCAATCATTGGGGCATCAAGAACACGCTGGAAATCAAAGTCGGGCAGCGCATCCTCCTGGATGGCAACATCATTGAGAATTCGTGGGTGGACGGGCAGAGTGGTTTTGCCCTGCTCAACAACATTCGCGACTGTTCGGGCGGCACGGTGTGTGACATTTTAGTGAATGGGCAGCCGGCGCAAATCACCAGCGATCTTACCTTCAGCAACTCGATTGTGCGCAACGCGGCGCAGGGCATCCAGATCGACGGGCGCTCCGGTATAGCTTCCAATGGCGGAGGAGTTTCCCAGGGGGCGCGCCGTTGGAGCTACAACAATCTGCTGCTGTATAACCTGGCTGACTCTGCGCAGTTTGGCTTGGGTGGGAACAACTACATCATGCAGTTGGGCGCGAGCTTGAATAGTTTCAACTGCACGGCCGGGCGCGATGCGGCGGGACTGGTGGCGACCCTGACGTGTGCCTCGGGGGGACAAGGATTTAACGAGGCTGGAATCTCTGCGGGCGACATTGTCCAAGTCACGACCTGCGCCGACCCATTTTTTAATACTCCTTATAGCCAAAATAACAATCAGGCAGCCGTGGGCGTCACGGCGCTTTCGCCCACCTCTGCCGGGTCTCTGGTGGTGTCGTACTCCAACCCCGGGACGGCGGGCGCGACCACCATCGGATGCACCTTGGGGAATCGAGGGGGGTGGCCCAACGGACTGACGGTGCAGCACATGACGGCCGCCACGGATGGTTCGGGGCGCTATGCGCTGGTATACGGTTCCACGTCGCTGTTGCAGAACCTCACTCTGCAAAACACCATCACCGTCTCGGCGGTGGTCGCGGCGGGTACCGGGGGAGGGTTGACCAGTGTCAACCCGGTGCAGGAGGGTACTCTAGCGTCCACATGTTGTGTCGATACCAGTACATTCACGCTGAACACCAGCTTGTTTCAAGGTCGGGTGGCAGCGAACTACACGGAATATGGTGGCATCCACGCCGGGGCATCCCCGCCGACGACCTTGTATTTTCCCGCCAACATATCATGCGCGGGCGCCAATGCAGACGGCACCTGCGTAGGGATGAGCGGCTTCATGAACGGAGCGCCCTTTACCTGGAACCCTGCGGATTATCATGGGTTTGCGCTCAGCCCGAGCAGCCTTTACCGGGCGGGGGCTGCCGACCAAGCCAGTGACGGCACCGACCTTGGAGCAGACATTGCGCTCATCGATAACGCACAAGTGAGCCCGCAATATGTTTGCGCTTCCGCCTGCGGCAATGGGCCGTTTCCAGACTAGAACCAGTGTCCCGAATCAATAGGTGGCGATACGAGTCTCCCGGGAGCCCATTCGTGGTCCGGTTGCCTTCGGTGATGCCCAAGGCATAGCGGCATTTTGTCTTCGGGTGTAGTTTTGAGAAGAAAGGCCCGGGTCACCCGGCAACGATCGCTGACGATGGACGCTATTTCCCTCACCTGGCATCCCGAAGGTTTTTTTCACCACATTGGCTACGTTGTGGCTTCGATAGCGGACTCCGTTCAGGGCTTCGGCAACATGCTGCAGGCGGATTGGGACGAGCAGGTGTATCACGATCCCAACCAGGGGGTGCGGGTGACTTTCCTGAAGAGCCGACGGGCGGGCGATCCGGTCTGGGAGTTGGTGGAACCGGCGGGTGAGCGATCACCGGTGCAGGCGTTTGCGGCGCAGGGAGGCGGCTTACACCATGTTTGTTATGTCGTGGACAACCTGGAGCGGGCGCTCGCCGAAGCCCGCGGTCTGGGAGCGATTGTCACGCGGCCACCGCTGCCCGCAGTTGCTTTCGGCGGGCGACGGATCGCGTGGATTTACACCCGAAGACGTCTTCTGATCGAGTATCTGGAACGCGAATTGGATTTATAATTCGATGTCCGAGGCAAAAGCGAAAAGTGAAAAGTGAAAAGTGCATCCGACTTCCGCCTGGGATCACAGCTATCTGAGGTTGGGTTTTTCCGGGGCGCGGAGATTTCTGCGATATGAGAATGTTGCGCAGCTTGCGGCTCATTGCAGTCGCCCTGCTGGGGGTGATGCTGGCCGGAACGGCGGGGTTCCACTTCATCGAAGGCTGGCCGTGGTTTGACGGTTTTTACATGGTGGTGACGACGCTCACTACTATTGGTTACCAAGAAGTGCATCCCCTCTCGCAAGCGGGGAGGGTTTTCAATGTATTCATCATCCTGAGCGGTGTGTCGCTGGTGTTTTTGTTCATCGGCGCGCTCACCAAGGCTTTGTTAGAATTCGAGTTTCAGACGTTCTTGGGAAGGCGGCGCATGGAGCGCGAAATCGGTCAGCTCACCGGGCACTACATTTTGTGTGGAGCGGGCCGGGTGGGACGGAGCGTGGCCCGGGAGTTGGCGCGGCGTCCGGTGCCGTTCATGTTCATTGAGCAGAGCGAAGCGAAGGCGCAACGCTACGTCAGGGAAGACTGGCTGCTGCAGATTGGCGACGCCACGCAGGAGGCAACGCTGCGGCAAGCCCGCATCGAGTACGCCGCCGGCCTGGTGGCGGCGACCACGACGGATGCTTCCAATCTCTACATTGTGCTGACCGCCCGGGGCCTGAATCCGGGGCTGAAGATTATTGCCCGCGCCAGCGAGGAAGATGCGGAAAAGCATCTGCGGACCGCGGGCGCCGACGCGGTGGTGTCGCCCTACTTGTTTGCGGGCCAGCGTATCGCTCAGTCGTTTCTCCGTCCTCACGTGGTGAGCTTTCTGGATACCGCGACGACTCAACTCGGCATGGATTTGGAAATTGAGGAGATTTGTGTGGGACAGAACTCCCGTTTTGCAGGGATGACCATTGAGAGTTCCCGGGTGCGACAGGAGCGGGGAGTGATCGTTCTGGCGGTGAAGCGAGCGGACGGGATGCGCTTCAATCCGGCGCCCGATGATCGCATTGAAGTGGGCGACTACCTGATCGCGATGGGGGAACCGGCCCAACTCCGCCAGTTGGAAAAAGCCGCAGCGGCCCGGCCATGAAGATTGTCAGCGCGCAGGGAATGCGGGAGATCGACCGGGCTACCACCGAGCAGTCTGGGATACCCTCGTCGGCCTTGATGGAAAATGCGGGGGCTGCAGTGGCAACTTTCGCATTGAAGCGATATCCGCTGGCGCGTCGAGTCACGGTGCTTTGTGGAAAAGGAAACAACGGTGGCGATGGTTTTGTGGCGGCGCGAAAGTTGGCGGAGGCAGGCCGGGAGGTTCAGGTCGTGCTTTTGGCAGAAGCGAACGAGGTCGGGGGGGACGCGTCGCTGATGCTTCGGCGCCTGCCGTTCGCCCCGCGGGCGGTGCGCTCATTGGGGGAGCTACACGACGAGGCGATCCGGTCTCTGTTCGGAGCTGATTTGCTGGTGGACGCGATTCTGGGCACCGGGTTTCGACCTCCGGTGAGCGACTTGTATGCCGAGGCCATCGCGCTGGTCAACTGCGGAACGAACTCCGTACTGGCGGTGGATATTCCGTCCGGGGCCGATGCGGATGCCATGGGCCGGCAGTCCGGACCGATCGCGCGGGCGGATTCGATTGTCACGTTCACTGCGCCGCGGCCGGCCCACGTTTTTGGGGCGCTGACCCGCGGCGTGGTGGTGATCGCGTCGATTGGTTCTCCCCAGGAAGTGATTCATTCGTCGCTGCAACTGAACCTCTCCACGCCGCAAGACATGGTGGATTTGCTGGCGGCGCGCGCGGTGGATGCGAACAAGGGAACCTACGGGCACGTGCTGGTGGTGGGAGGGTCGCTAGGCAAAGCGGGAGCCCCAGCCATGACCGGTTTTGCAGCGTTGCGGGCTGGCGCGGGATTGGCGACCGTCGCTACGGCGCGGTCGGTCATGCTGACGGTCGCGGCATTTCATCCTGAACTGATGACCGACCCGCTGACTGAGACCGAGGAGGGGACGATCTCCTTGCGGGCGCTGGAGTACGGAGGGCTGGACCGGATGACGGAAGGCAAGACGGTGCTAGCGCTCGGTCCCGGCCTGTCGCGCCATCCCGAAACCACCGCATTCGTGCATGCGTTTGTGGCACGAACGGTTGCGCCATTGGTTCTAGATGCGGATGGCTTGAACGCATTCGCGGACTGTCCTGAGAAGTTGAACGGAGAGTTGCGGCCGTTAATCATCACGCCCCACCCGGGAGAGATGGCACATCTTTGCAACTGTTCGGTGGCGGAGGTGCAGGCGAGCCGGATGCAGATGGCGAGGAGTTTTGCGCACGAGCACGAAGTCACGGTGGTGCTGAAAGGGCATCGCACCCTGGTGGCAACTCCGGGCGGGGAGGTCTGGGTCAATCCCACGGGGAATCCGGGGATGGCAACGGGGGGAACCGGGGATGTCTTGACGGGAATGATCGCGGGTTGCGTCGCACAAAATCCCGGCCGAGCGCTGGAGGCCACCGTTCTTGCAGTCTACTTGCACGGCTTGGCCGGAGATTTGGCGAGCGATCAGGTGGGAGAACGGAGCCTGGTGGCGAGCGACTTGATTCGAGCTGTGCCGGACGCCATTCGCAAGACACAAAGCCACTGCAGCGGAGAGTGGGTTGAATTCCACGCCTGAAGCGGCTGCTAGTTGGGGATGTATTGGTTGAGCGCGGGGCCGAATCCATCGGCAAACGAAGTGAGCCGTAGTTGGGCCTGGTCGAGAGTTTCGTTGGGCAGCAGAGTGGTGGTAACGCGGACTAACGCGCCATCGCTGCGATTCATGCGGATGGAGTCTGCGATGAGATAGTACTTCGCCCAGTACTCACTGGCCAAGCCTCGATCGTGCGCCCAATACCAATACAGCACTAACTGCCGCTGGGTACCCTTGGCGATGACATAGCGATTCACTGGGAAGGGTTGGTGTCCGGCCAAGGGGAGGGTGATGCGCTTGGATTCGACGGGCGACCAGCCCGCGCCGGGCAGGCAGTTCTTGGGAGAGTGGATGGTATCCCCGGCCCGCTGACTGAGAAAGTAGGCGATGAAAATATCAATGTCGGGTTGTTCGACGGCTGGATTGCGGTAGATTCGCAGCAGGAAATCGCCGGGGCCGAGCACCTGCAGAACATCCGCCGTCAGCGGGACATCGACGCCTTTCCAGGCGCCCAGTTGTTCGGGGAATTGCGAGAGTGGGGCGCGGGGAGGGAAAACTTCGGTGCGTGCGCGGGCCTGTAAAAAGATTCCCGTCGCCAGGAGCAAGACGGCCGCAATCAGGAAACGTGAGGCTTGGTTGGTCACGATGGGATCCGCCGGCCTGGATCGAAAAATTGAAACATACGGTGGACGGCCAAGAGCATTACGAGCGAGGCCATAAAAATCACCCAGCCTGAAAATGTATGGAAGAAGCCGAGGGCGCGCTCGGGGTCCCAGTTTTGCACCAAGAGTCCGGTCCCGACAATGCGGAAACTGTTGGCGGCCACGGCGATGGGAATGGCACAGAGGGCCAGCAGCACTCGGACATAGGCACGGGTTTCCATGAAGTAACCGTAAATGACGGCGAGGGTGACCAGGGAGAGCAGGGAACGGATGCCACTGCAGGCCTCCGCCACTTCCAAAGCCATCGCCGGGAGCACGATGAGGTTTCCTTCGCGCAGTACCGGCACCCCCAGCAGCGGTAAAACGGCACTGGCGATGTTGGATGCAAGAAGCTGCAAAGGGAAAGTGATTTGGTTGAAGATGAGATTGGGAATCGGGATCATGAGCAGCAATAAGGCCCAGGGAAACAGGACCGCTCTCATGAAGGGCCAACCGAGGAGCAGGATGACCAGACCGGCAAGGATGAGGAGGAGTGAGGAGCGCGACAGGAACAGCTCGGAGCCAAGCACTCCAATGACTAGCACGCCTAGTCCTAGAACCAGCACCGCGAGACCCCACCACGAGGGTCGTGGGCACAAGCTCTGCCAGCGGCTTCGATCCTGGTAGAGCACAAATAGCGAGAACAGGGGAACGAGAAATCCGTGAGAGAAATTGGGATCGTGCGACCACTGCAGGGACAAGCGCCAAAGGATGGAGGAATAGACCCAGCCGGTAATCAGCACCAGCCCAAGGCCGAGCAAGAGCGGCAAACGAATTGAGCGAGTCAGACTCGCCGGGCGCGCGTTCGTGGCATCCAAAGGAGGCTTAACCTGTATGTACAAGCAGCATAAGCGACCTTGCGGGTGGAACGCAATATGAGGGGCATCAAGTTTTACGTGAGAGACCGGGGGATCATGTAAACTGGGAGAGCTTTCAAGTCCTTTCCGGAAGTCCAATTTATGGGAGAGACAGGATTCCCGAAATGGGCTTGTGTAGGGAGGTACCTTTCCCTAACTAGGAATTTTATTTCCCATCATTAAGGGCAAAACTTTTCCCTTAATTCGGAATTTCGGGGTATGATCGAACAACAACTGTTGCGAAGTCGGGTTCAATCGAGACTGGGCAGTGGGTAAGAGCCTTTCAGCGAGAGAGAGGGGAGTCCAAGCGCGGGGTCAGTTCAGCCAAGGTTGGATTGAAGTTTCGGAAATTCTTCCGCGAATACACCAACATGGGGACAAACGGAGACACCAACGGGATCGGGTTGCCTTGGGCGGGCGGCGTAGCACTACTCGAGGTGAGCCAAAGTATGGGCGCGTTGGCAACGGCGGTGAGGGAACTGGCCAATAGCGTGGTGCCCGTGCTTTTATTGGGGGAAGTGGGAGTGGGAAAGCGGACCACGGCGCAGCGGATTCACGCGCTGTCGGGACGAAGCGGGGAACCTTTTGTTGCAATTGATTCCCGGCAGATTCGCGGCGATAATTTCAACACGGTTCGCACTGGGCTTACCCGATCGGGTACTTTGTATTTGAGCGAGGTGACGGACCTGAACCGGGCTTGCCAGGGCAAGTTGCTGGAGTTGCTGCCCGGGGGTGGCGCCAGGGGAGAGCAGGCAGTGAGTGGCGCGCGGCTGATTTGCGGAAGTATCCGCGATTTGGATGCAGCGGTGAGGTCGGGTGGTTTCCGCGAGGATTTGTACTATCGCATTAGCGGGGTTTGCTTGCGGTTGCCTCCGCTGCGGCAACGGCGCGAAGACATCACCGGGTTGGTGCAGATGTTTCTGCGGAAGTATGCGGACGAGTTTCATTGCCCGGTACCGGTGCTGACCGAGACCACGGAACGGTTGTTCCGGGAATACGGGTGGCCGGGAAACATGCGAGAGATCGAAGATGCGGCCCGAGCCATCGTGGCGATGGGAGGCGAGGCGCTGGCGATGAGCGGGCTGAGGTCGGTCTTGGCCGGTGAAGGCAGTGCTGCGCCGGCGGAGCGCATCTCGCTGAAGCAGGCTTCGCGCGCGGCGTCGCGGGAAGCAGAGAGAGAGTTGATTTTGAAGGCTTTGACGCGAACCCGCTGGAACCGAAAGCGAGCGGCTCAGGATCTCCAGATTAGCTACAAGGCGCTGCTGTATAAGCTGAAACAGATCGGGCTCCAGGAGCAGGGGGCCATATGAGATCAGGAGACGACATGAATCGCATGGGTAGAGCGGTGCTGTTTTTCGGCTTGGCAGCGGGAATGATGTTGTCGAGCGCATGGGGTCAGAACGACTCGACCGCGAAGGACACCGGCAAGGAAGCAGGCAAGATGGAGCCGGCGGCGGCGAGTGAACCCAGCAAGCCGGAGCCGGCGGCGGCGAGTGACACCAGCGCAACAAAGCCGGTCACCGGAGCGGAGTACATCATCGGGGCCGACGACACTCTGCACATTTCCGTGTGGAAAGAGCCGGATCTGACCGAGATTCTGCCGGTACGCCCCGATGGCAAGATTTCGATGCCCTTGCTCAATGATGTGGAAGCGGCGGGACTGACGCCGCAGCAATTGGCGGAGGTCATTGCGGGAAGGTTGAAGAAATATATTTCCGATCCCCGGGTGACCGTAGTGGTGACGCAGATGAACAGTCAACGGGTTTACCTGCTAGGAGAAGTGCAGCATACCGGGGCCATTCCGCTGTTGCCGAATATGACGGTTTTGCAGGCGCTGGCCAGCGCAGGATTGACGCAGTTCGCTAATACCAAAGGGATTTATGTCCTGCGCGTCGAGAACGGGAAACAGAAGAAGTACCCGGTGAATTACAAACAGGTGCTCAAAGGCGACGCAGCCAATCAAAACCTGATTCTGAAGCCGGGAGATACTCTTGTTGTTCCGTAAGGAGAATGCGATGGTGGCCCTTCCAATCGTGAGGTATCTAGCGGTGCTGGCAGGTTTGAGTATTGCGGTTTGGGCACAGGACGCAAGTGTACCCGGCGCGGCCGGGACGGCCCCGGATACGACGGGGACGGTGCAACCTGCGGCGGCGCCCGAGGCCAAGTTGCCGCTGCAATTTTCCCCCAACCCCCCCGTCTCAGGCTTGGATGAGCCGGCTTTGGAGCCCGCCGTGGCGGTGCGCAGTTTCTTTCTGCCCAGCCTCCAATTCGGACAAACTCTGGATACGAATGCCGTGGGCAGCCTGGGTGGTACGCGGTTAGAAGGAGTCAGCCGGTTTGCAGTGGGGCTGACCCTACAGCGCCTCTGGAAAAATTTTGATGTGGCCGCGGATTACGTCGGCGGAGTGGGCGTGTACAGTACGGGCTCTGGCGCCAAGCAAATCCAAGCTCTGTCAGGCGAGCAGACGGCGCTCTGGCGAACCGGGCAGTTTTCGGTGCGGGAGGTCTTCAGTTATCTCCCCGAGGGCTCTTTCGGGTTTGGTTCCTACGGCGGGATCGGCGGATTTTCCCTCAGCGGGAATGGGCTGGCTGGGGGTGGCTTTTACGGGGGAGGGTCGAATTTTCTGGGTGCGGGGGCGCTAGGTTCCCTCGGGCAGGTACCCCGGATATCCAGTCTGGTTTCGGCGGATGTGGTGCAGACCTTGTCCCCACGGACGTCGGTGACCGCAGTGGGCTCGTATGCGCTGGTGCATTTCACCGGGAATACGACGGGATATGTCGATAGCAACCAGTACTCCGGCCAGTTCGGGGGCAGCCATCTGCTGGGGCCCAAAGACCAGATTGGGGTGCAGTACGGATATCAGCACTTTGAGTTTCCCCAAGGGGGAGCCGGTAGTTTCGACTCGCAAGTGTTCCATCTGGTCTATGGTCATGCGATTACCGGGCGGTTGAGTTTCGTGATCGCGGGCGGCCCGCAAATCACCATTTTGGGCGGGAGTTCGCAGAGTCCGTCGACGCGGAGCATTTCCGGGAGCGGCCGGCTTTCTTTGCGATATCGCTTTGAAAAAGTGGGGTTGACGGCGTCCTACGACCGCCTGAACACGAGTGGTTCGGGTTTTTTTTACGGCGCCAGTACAGATTTGGTTCGGGTGGGGGCGAGCCGCCGATTAGGCCGAATTTGGACTGCTTTCGGGGACGCAGGATATTCCTACAGTCGGCGACTCCAGTTCAGCATTCTCGGAACCAACGCCAATAGTTTCCAATCCGGCTACATTGGAGGAGGTCTGCGTCGCCCAATAGGGCGGAGCTTCAATGTTTACGGAAGCTACCAGTTCAACGGTTTCGCCTTCGACAATACCTTCTGTGTGGGCGTGCCGTCCTGCAACCGCGCTTCGTTCCGCAATTCGTTCAATGTGGGGTTGGACTGGCATGCCCGTCCGATTCGTCTCGATTAACCCGATCCGCCGCAGTGCGGTTAGAAATGGAACTTCGGCACTATGATTCAAAATCGTGAACTCGGTCTCGACGATTATCTGGCAATGTCACGCCGGCATTGGAAGTTGATCGTAATTCCCATGCTGGCGGTTGCCGTTTTGGGATTTGGCCTCTCCTTTTTCTTTCCGTCCAAGTACACCTCGCAGTCGCTCATTCTGGTGGAGGAGCAGAAGGTCCCGGAGGGCTACGTCAAGCCGGTGATTACGGAGGATCTGACCCAAAGAATTGCCACGATGCAGCAGCAAGTGCTGAGCCTGACGCGGCTGCAGCCGCTGGTCGAGCGGCTGGGTCTGACGCGGGGGGGCAAGAGCGTGGATGAAGCGGCCGATGAGATCCGCCAGAATGTCTCGGTCGAACCGGTGGTGGCGGACATCAGCAAGGTGGCGCCGGGGAGCCGGAGAAAGCCGGGCCAGGGCGGCGAGGTTCCCGGATTTTACTTGAACTTCACGGCCTCCAATGCGCGCGAAGCGCAGCAGGTTTGCAATGAACTGACTTCCATGCTGTTGGAGGAAAACCTGAAGTCGCGCGAGCAGGCGGCGCAAAGTACCACGGATTTCCTATCCAAACAGTTGGAAGACGCCAAACGGACTCTGGATGACCAGGACGCCAAGATGGCGGTCTTCAAGCGGCAGTACATGGGGCAACTTCCGGGCGATGAAGACAACAACTTGAAGCTGCTGATGGCGCTAAATTCGCAGCTGGACGCCAACACCCAGGCGTTGAACCGCGCTCAGCAGGATAAGTCCTACACCGAGTCGTTGCTGGCCCAAGGGATCTCAGCCTGGAAGTCGGGGCAGTCCACGACCAACCCGCAGAGTTTGCAGCAACAACTGTCTGTCCTGCAATCCCAACTTTTGCAATTACAGTCGAAGTACACCGACGATCATCCCGACGTGATCAAGGCGAAGACAGATGTGAGAGAAGCGAAGAAGAAGCTGGAGGAGGCGAACGCTCCCATCACGGCCAGCGACTCGGAAGATAAAGGCAAGCAGTCGGAGCCGCCCGAAATTCGGCAGCTGCGCTTGCAGGTGCATCAATACGAAAACGTGATTGTGCAGGCCGGCCGCGACCAAAAGAAGTTGCAACAGGAGATCGCGGTGTACCAGGGTCGGATGGCGCTCAGTCCAGGAGTGGAAGAGCAATACAAGCAACTGACCCGCGATTACGATTCTGCCTTGAAGTTTTACCAGGATCTGTTGGGCAAGAAGAGTGAATCGGAAATGGCTACCGACATGGAGCGCCGGCAGCAGGGGGAGCAGATGCGACTGCTGAATCCAGCCAACCTGCCCGCTTCGCCTAGCTTCCCGAACCGCTGGCTGTTTGCGGGCGGTGGTCTAGGCGTGGGACTGGGGTTGGGCCTGGGACTAGCGTTCTGGTTTGAGCTCCGCGATACCTCGATTCGCAACGAACAAGATGTTACCGCGGCTTTGGAATTGCCGGTGCTCATCTCCCTGCCTTGGCTGGGTGAGAGCCCGGAGAGCCCGTCTGCCCCGGCGGAGGGACCTCCGCTGGAAGAAAAAGTGGAGACAGAAGCCGTGGGGTCGCAGGGCTAACCCATGTACAAAGAATTTTTCGGATTGCGGGCCAACCCTTTTAATGTGAACCCCGATCCGCGCTACTTATTTCTGACCCGGCACACCGAAGAGGCCCTGGCTTGCCTGACCTACGGAATCCAAAGCCGGAAGGGCTTTGTGCTGTTGACCGGAGAAGTCGGTACCGGCAAGACCACGCTCATCAACAAGCTTCTGGAGTGGCTGCGCATGCAACAAATGGCCACTGCCTTCATTTTCAATTCCCGGCTGGACGTCCCGCAGTTTTTGGATTACATGATGACGGACTTCGGGATTCCCGGGGAGAACCGCGAAAAGAGCCAGGTGCTATTGCGCTTGTACAACTGGCTGCTGGACCGGTACCGGGCAGGAGAAACCGCAATTCTTATTGTGGATGAGGCCCAGAATCTCTCCGACGAGGTGTTGGAAGAGATTCGCATGCTGACCAACCTGGAGACCTTCACGGAGAAGCTTCTTCAGATTGTGCTGGTGGGGCAGCCTGAACTGGAGCAGAAACTCAAGCAGCCCCAACTGCGGCAGCTCCGCCAACGTTTGACCTTACGAGCGAAGACCCATGCTCTGGGACGGGAAGAGACCCGGGCTTATGTGATGCAGAGATTGCTGATTGCGGGCGCAAGTGGGTTGCCGATTTTTGAAGACGCAGCGCTGGCCGCCATCCACCTGTATTCCGAGGGGATCCCACGCGTCATCAACTTGCTGTGCGAGCACTGTCTGGTGAATGCTTTTGTGGACCGGCAGAAGACCATCTCGGTGGAAATCGTGGACGCGGTGGCCAAGGACTTCGACCTGACCGACAGTGCCGTTTCGCCACCGCTGGTGGCCAAAGAAAAGTTTGACCTGATCGAAACGCTGAAAGCACTAACGGCGCTGGCGGATCGTTTACGCCAAAGCGATCCGGAACTCCCGCAGGGAAGGAAATTATGAGCCGAATTCATGAGGCATTGAAGCGAGCGGAACAGGAACGGGCGAACCAGACCGGGGGTGTCCCGGCGGATCCGAGCGCTCCCGCAGCGGCCCGCGGGGAGACCAGTTCTGGCGTCCTGGTGGCGGATCCCGCAGTCGGCGTGGGTTCTTTGGGGGTCTTGGCGGCGCCTTCGAGCAAGACCGGAGACGCGTGGCTGGCTCGGTGTGCGTCGCGACCGTGGAACCCCGACTTGCGAACCATGCTGTTCTTCCAATCTGCGGAAGGGGTAGCGGGCACCGAAGAGTTTCGTACGCTGCGTTCGCGGATGTACCAGATTCGGGAACGTCAACCCTTGAAGAAGATCCTGGTGACCAGCGCACTGCCCAAGGAAGGCAAGTCCTTCGTATCGGCGAACCTGGCGCAGGTTCTGGTGCAGCAGCGGGGATGCCGCACTCTGTTGATCGACGGAGACCTTCGTGGGGCGCGTTTGCATCTCGCTTTGGGAACCAACCCCTCTCCCGGCCTAACCGAATATCTGAGCGGGGAATGCGATGAAACAGAGATCATCCAGGCCGGGCCGATGGAAGGGCTGTATTTCGTGCCAGCGGGGAAGGTGATGCCCAATCCGGCCGAACTGATCTCGAGCGACCGGCTGAAGGTCTTGTTGCAGGCGGTGGGGCCGACATTTGATTGGATCATTATCGACAGCCCACCGGTGGTGCCGGTGTCGGATGCCAGCATCCTGGCGAATCTTTGTGACGGAGTATTGATCGTAGTGCGGTCGAACTCCACGCCCTCCGACCTGGCCCGTAGAGCGAGGGAAGAGTTCTCCGAGAAGATCTTGCTAGGCGTGGTTCTCAATGGGGTAGATGCTGGATCGTCGCCATACTCCCGGTATTATTACGGGGTTTACGGATATCAGCCCGGCGCCGAAGCTGAGTAGAGGTAGCCTTGATCCGCGTTTTCAATGTGTATTACCCCCTGCGCTCTCTGGTCCTGCTGGCCGGAGAGGCGTTCATCGTCTGGACTTCGTTTGTGCTGGCGACGCTGGTGCAATCCCGCTCCGACAGTTATCTGGTCCTGAACTACGAGGGGGGATACCTCAAGATTTTCCTGGCCACGGCCTTCGTTCTGCTCAGTTCTTACTGGTTTGATTTGTACGACCCTTCGCGCTTTGCCGGGCGTGGAGAATTGTATTTCCGGATCCTGCTGGTGCCGGCGCTGTTGGCCTTCGCTTTGGCGGTCATCTCCTGGTGGTCTCCGCAATATCTGCTGGGCAACGGAGCCTCCTTGTTGGGGTTGCTGATCCTGACCTTCGCGCTGTTCGCGTGGCGCACGTCCTATAGCTGGTTAGTGCAGCTACCAGTGCTGCAGGAGCGGGTCTATGTGCTGGGGACAGGAAGCCGAGCCCAAAGCCTGGTCCAGGGCCTGAAGCGGATCGACTTGGGAATCGACGTGGTGGGCTGGACGGGCCAGACCGGCCCGGTCGCGACCCGAGAAGAGTTGGCCTCTCACATGATGGAACTGGCGGAGAAGCGCAAGGTCCACCGTGTCATCGTGGCCATGCCGGACCGGCGCGGCATCCTCCCGGTGAATGAATTGCTGCAGTTGCGGTTGAGTGGCGTAAAAGTGGAAGAAGCCACTTCCTGGCTGGAGAAGATCTCCGGCCGCATCGAGGTGGAGCACCTCTATCCCAGTTGGCTGATTTTTTCCGAGGGCTTTCGCTTTGGGTCGTTTTTTGTGGTCCTGCGGCGAATGTTGTCCACCGCAGCCTCGTTGTTGTTGCTGATGTTGCTACTCCCGCTCATTCCTCTGGCCATCCTCCTGATCACGTTGGATTCGCCCGGGCCTGTGCTGTATCGGCAAAAGCGAGTGGGGAGGGCTGGGGTTACCTTCTATTGCTACAAGTTCCGCACCATGCGGCAGGATGCGGAGGCCGATACCGGTCCCACCTGGGCGGATGACAACGACCCCCGCATCACAAGGGTGGGACGCTTCTTGCGCGCAGCCCGCATCGACGAGATTCCGCAGCTCTGGTGTGTACTGAAGGGGGACATGGCTTTTGTGGGGCCGCGCCCGGAGCGGCCGGAGTTCGTGCAGTGGCTGAGCGAAGAGATCCCGTTCTATGGGGTGCGGCACTATGTTCGTCCCGGTATCACGGGATGGGCCCAAATCCGCTACAAATACGGCAATACGCTGGCGGATGCAAAGGAAAAGCTGCAATACGATTTGTTCTACATCAAGAACGCGTCTCTGGGGCTTGATTTCCTGATCATGCTGCAAACGGTCAAGATCGTGATTCTGGGCCGGGGGGCGCAATGAAGTGGCTGTTCTGGGGATCTGCGCTGGTGATTACCTATACCTACTTCGGTTATCCCGCCTGGTTGTTTCTGCGCTGTAGATGGTGGCCGCTGCCGGTGAAGTCGGGCCGGTTCGAGCCCTTCGTTTCGGTGATTCTGGTGGTGAAGAATGAAGAGGCGACACTCCCGCGAAAACTCAAAAACCTGCTCCAGCTGGATTACCCGGAATCGCAGCTGCAAGTGGTGGTGGTCTCCGACGGCTCCACCGAAGAAACGGAAAGAATCTTGCGGGAATACTCGAGCAACCCGCGGGTTTATGTAGTGCTGAATCAACTCTCCCTAGGCAAGGCCTCCGGCATCAACGACGCGCTGCAATTTGCGCAGGGCGAGATTGTGGTCTTCACGGATGCGCGGCAATGGCTGGAACCGCAGGCGGTGCGGCGGTTGGTGGACAATTTTTCCGACCCGCAGGTAGGCGCGGTCAGCGGTGAGTTGAGGCTGGGGGACCCATCGTTGGGGGAATCCAGTCAGGGTTTGGGACTGTACTGGAGAATTGAAAAGTGGATTCGGAAAATGGAGTCGGCGTCCGGTTCCGTGGTGGGTGTGACTGGGGCTTTGTACGCGGCTCGCCGCGAGGTACTGGTACCGCTGCCGCCCGAAACCACACTGGATGATGTGTATCTCCCGATGCAAGTGGTGCGGCAAGGCGCTCGCGTGGTATTCGAACCCGGAGCCGTGGCTTGGGACAGTCCAGATTTGGGTAAGGACCGCGAATTCTCCCGGAAAGTAAGGACGCTCAGCGGCAATTACCAACTCCTGCAATTGTGTCCCTGGCTTTTGACTCGGGAAAACCCGATCTGGTTTGAGTTCGTCAGTCACAAAGTGTTGCGGCTGGTGGTGCCATTTGCGTTGCTGGCAGCTTTGGTGGCTTGCGCTTTCCTGCCGGGCCCGATTTACCGAGTGGCCCTGGTGGTTCAACTAGGGTTTTATCTATTGAGTCTCCTGGCCGTGATGCGTTGGCCGCAGGGCTTTGTGGGCCGAGTGGCAGATGGGGCTCTCACCTTTGTGGTGTTGAACACCGCGGCCCTGGTGGCATTCGCAAATTTTGTTACCGGCCGCAAGAGGGTGTGGGTCCGCTGAGATCGCCGGCTGGGCGGAGTGAGTGAGCAGAGCGAAATACTAATCGCGAGCACGAGGGCGAGACGAGTGAGAGTGCTTTGGGTGAAGGCGGGGCGGTTGCTGCCGGTACACAACGGCGGGAACATCCGTTCGTACCATCTTCTGCGCTATTTGCAATCGCGCCATAGTTTGACGTTCTTGTCGTACTATGACGGTCCCAGAGATTTGGAGTATGAGCGAAAGTTGCGGGCAGCCCTGCCTGGGGCGGTCAGCCTCTGCACCGGGAGATCGATTTCCAGCCCCCTGGCACGAGGGTTCGATTACGCGCTCAACCTTCCCCGCAAGGCTCCTTACGCGGTGCATCGCTTCGCTTCGCGCGTGGTGAAGGAGCACATCGTGCGCCGGCTTGAAGAGGGAAGTTGCGACGTTGCAGTCTGTGATTTCCTAGATGCCGCGGTGAATTTTCCAGCGACTCTGCCGGTGCCCGCAGTGCTCTTCCAGCACAATGTGGAGAGCGAAATCTGGCGGCGCAAAGCGCTGACGGAATCCCATTTGGTCAGGAAAGCAGTCTGGCGGCTGGAGTTCGAGAAAATGCTAAGGTATGAGGAAGAGGCGGTGGGTCGCTTTCAGCACGTGATCGCGGTTTCCGAGCACGACCGGAGCCTGATGCTGGCATGGGCGGATGCTTCGCGGATCAGCGTGGTTCCCACCGGTGTGGACGTGCAGCAGTACCGGGCCGGGCCCGGGATGCGGGAGGTGGAACCGCTGGTGGTATTTGTGGGCGCCATGGATTGGGAGCCGAATGTGGACGCGGTGGAATACTTTTGCTCTGCGATCTGGCCGGGAGTGCAGCACCAGGTGCCCTCAGCTCGATTTAGAATTGTGGGCCGGAACCCGGATGGGCGGGTGCGCGCGCTGGAATCAGAATCAGTGGAGGTCACCGGGTCGGTGCTAAGCGTGGTCGAACACTTGCGAGCGGCGGCGGTTGTCGTCGTGCCGTTGCGCATCGGGGGCGGCACTCGTTTGAAAATTTATGAAGCGATGGCGATGTCCAAAGCGGTAGTCTCCACGACGATTGGTGCCGAGGGGTTAGACGTGCACGACGGGGAGGACATCATGCTCGCCGACGACGCTGGGGCGTTCGCGGAGGCGGTTGTGGGTCTGCTGCAGAGCCCAGAACAGCGGTGGCAGTACGAGAAAGCGGCCCACGAGTTGGCGACCCGCTATGATTGGCCAGTGATCGGAGAGAAGTTTAGTCAGGTGCTGGAACAAGTAGCTTTCCGGCGTGGAGTCATGGCCGAGCCAGGCTTCGTGTCAAGAGAATGGCCTGGCAAAGTCTCCTAGCCCGCGAAATGGAGAAAATGGCCGGTCGAGAAGACGGACTTTTCAATTCATGAAGGAGCAGTCTTGAGAGCAGAGGCGGAAGCACGACCGGCACCACGATTTGGTTGGGGCCGGACACAAGTCATTGCGCTGAAAGGACCCTTCTTCTGGCTCTGCGCCTTTTACGTGGTGTATTGCGCCCGTCCGGAAGACTGGATTCCCGGGTTGGCTTCGATCCCACTGGCGAAAATCACTGGCTTGATTGCTTTTATCGGCTTGCTGACGAGTCTGGGGCAGGCCAAACGCGGGTTCAAAGACATGCCCAGCGAGTCCACTTTTCTGCTGGTGATGATCGCCATCCTGTACGTCTCCGCTTTACTTTCTCCGGTGTGGAGAGGTGGAGCGTTTTCTCACACCACCGATTTTGCCAAAGTCTATGTAGTCTGGGTACTGACCTTCATGCTGCTCACCGAAATCTCCAGGATGCGGCGCTTGATTTTCATTCAGTCCGCGTCGGTTGCGGTGATCTGCATGGTTTCCATGATCAAAGGACACTCGCAACCCCGTCTGGAGGGTGTGATCGGGGGGATTTACTCCAATCCCAACGACCTGGCTTTTGCCATTGTCCTCTCGCTACCGTTCTGTCTGGCTTTCCTGCTAACCACCCAAGGGGGATTGAAGAAGCTGGGATGGATATTCTCGATGCTGGCGATGCTGACCGCCCTTTTCCTGACCGCGTCGAGAGGCGGATTCATCACCTTGGTGGTTTCGGGGCTGGTCATCCTGTGGCATTTCGGAGTGAAGGGCAAGCGGCGCTACCTGATCGTGGCCTCGGTTCTGATTGGATCCGCCCTGCTGGGGGTAACGGGACGTCCGTTGGTGCAACGGATGATTGCTGTTTCTGGAGTGCAGACTCAAGAGGACGCTTCGGCTGTTGCGTCGTATGAGCAGCGCAAGTTCCTGATGTCGAAAGCGCTGGAAGGGATTGCGAAATATCCGATACTGGGCATGGGAGTGGGTAACTTCCAAATATTCTCCACGGCTTGGCGGGATGTTCATATGACTTACCTCCAGATCGCGGTGGAAGGGGGGATTCCATCTCTGGTGCTGTATGTGCTGTTTTTCGCAAGTGGATTTCGGAACTTGCGAATTCTGCGGCGAAGGACAAAGACCCTGGATGCCGAGTCCAGTCTTTTTGCGGCGGCGCTGCATAGTTCGCTGATCGGCTTCGTGGTGGGGGCATGTTTCGCTCCTGAGGCCTACCAGTTTTTCCCCTATTTCACGGTGGCCTATACTTCCGCGCTCCTGGCCATGGTACGGGAGCAAGACGAAGCGGCATCGCCGGTTTCGAATCCATTAAAGCAGTCGCAATCCCATTCGGAGGCTTATGCCAGATCAGGCGTCCTCAGCCCGGTTCGCTGAGTTGCAATCCATCCTGCGATGTAACGCGTGTGGTTCGGGACTGGAGCCAGCTACGGACGGCTTCCTGTGCGCGGCGTGCGGGCAAAGGTTCCCGCTGCTCCGCGGCACTCTGCGTTGCGTTGGGCCTGACAACTACGCCGACAGCTTTGGCTGGCAGTGGCAGCGCTACGATCAGACTCAGATGGATGACCTCACCCGCCGGGAGTCGGAGATGGACTTTCTCCGCAAGGCCGGGCTGACCCCAGAAGAGTTGCATGGGAAGCTGGTGCTAGATGTGGGTTGCGGGATGGGCCGCTATGCCGACGTGGTGACTCGCTGGGGAGCCAAGGTTGTGGGAATCGACCTGAGCGCGGCGGCGGAAGTGGCCGCGCGAAATCTGGCTGACCGCGACTTCTTTGCGGTGCAGGCGGACGTCTTCGCCCTTCCCTTCGCGCCAGAAAGCTTTGATTACATCTACAGCATTGGGGTTCTGCATCACACGCCGGATTGCGAAAAGGCGGTCAAGTCGCTGACTCAGTTTCTGAAACCGGGAGGCACCCTGGCGGTATGGCTTTATAGCGGCTATCACAAGTGGTACCGGTTTAGCGACATCTACCGGAAAGTGACATCCCGTATGTCGAGGCAACATTTGCACCGCATCTTGGCGGTCACCGTGCCGGTCTTAAACGCGGTGGATCGCGGACTGCGCGTGGTGCCCGGCATCGGACGTCCCTTGGCGGGCCTGGTGAATTACGTCTTCCCGGTAAATCGCAGCCCGATTGCAGAGTGGCGAGTCCTGGATACCTTCGACTGGTATTCTCCGAAGTATCAGTCGAAGCACACGTATGAAGAAGTGTTTCCCTGGCTTACGAGTTGCGGACTGGAGAATCTCCGCGTGGGGGAAGTGCCGATTGCGGTGCGGGGACGCAAACCCCCGAAGCCCGCAAGGGATCAGGAGGCGGAGCCGGCGGCGGCTGAGGTGAGTTCTGTCTAGGATATCCCAAACGGCAGAGGGAGAAAGCGGCACCCCAGATACGATGCGGGCCGGGAAGCGTGGAGCGAATTCCACCGCCTCCGAAATGCCTGCGACGACGGGTCTTTCCTTGTACCACAAGCTCTCTGCCCTGCAACAATGGGTGCCGAGCTACGCCTGGCAGCGCCTGACTCGGCGATCCCCTCGGGGGCGGGTGCACCTCGTGTTTGCCTTGGCCGACCA
The DNA here is from genome assembly GCA_025360645.1 of Acidobacteriaceae bacterium. Taxonomy (GTDB): domain Bacteria; phylum Acidobacteriota; class Terriglobia; order Terriglobales; family Acidobacteriaceae; genus JANYBT01. The sequence continues at coordinate 42,857 of JANYBT010000035.1, forward strand.
CTTTGAGCCAGCGATTGTCCCTCACGATGGCAAGGCCCGGGCGCCGTACCAAGAGCAGGAGGCGCGGGTGGAGTCCTGGTGCCGGGATTTTCCGGAGGTGGCTGACGCTTGGCGCGACAACGAAGGGTTTCCCTTTGTTCATTCCTACTTTTTTCCGGCTGAGCAATATGACGAAGGCTTGGTCGGGCGCTTGGCGCAGCATTGCCATGAAGGGTGGGGGGAGATCGAAATTCATCTCCACCACGGAATCCCAGATCCAGACACACCAGAGAATACGCGGCAGTCGCTGCTGGCATTCCGCGACATTCTGGCTTTGCGTCATGGATGTTTGTCGTATCGGGACGGTCTCGGGTCGCCCTGTTATGCCTTTGTCCATGGCAACTTTGCGCTGGCGAACTCAGCCGGAGGACGCTTCTGCGGAGTGGATGAAGAAATGGCGATCCTGGCGGAGACCGGATGTTTTGCAGATCTTTCGATGCCGACCGCGATGTTTCATCCGGCGCAGATTGCCAAGATCAATTCGATTTACGAGTGCGGACTACCGCTGCACATTCGCGCCCCGCATCGGCGCGGGGTCGATCTCGTTAAGGGGCGCGCTCCCGCGACTCTGCCCATATTGATTCAAGGTCCGCTGGGGCTGAAATTTCAAGTGCCTCCGCAGGGAGGCAAATGGGTGAAGGCGGAGAACGGTGCCGTCACCGGCTACAATCCTTTAAGCATGTCGCGTTTGCAGATTTGGAAACGCGCAAACATCACAGTGGCGGGCCGCCCGGATTGGCTTTTCATCAAACTGTACTGTCATAGCATGGACCCGACGCAACACGATGCGGTCGTGGGCCAGGCTCTACGAGACTTTCTTCGCGAATTGGTGCAGGGTGCGAGCACACGAAACGAGATTCTTCATTTTGTCACGGCTCGTGAAATGACCAACATAATTTTGGCTGCTTGTAACGGCCGCGAAGGCAACCCGGGCGACTATCGCGATTATCGTTTCCAGCGGCGTCGAACGGATCAGCAGCGACCGATGGTCATCCCGATAAACACGGTGGTAAAGGCCTAGTCATGTGTGGAATTGCAGGTATTGTCAGCTCCCAACCCGGAGACCGGATCGAAAGCAGCACGATCCACCGGATGTGTCAGGCCATCATCCACCGCGGACCGGATGATGAAGGCATCTTTGTCAAGGATGGTACTGGCCTGGGCATGCGCCGGCTCAGCATCATCGATGTTTCCGGCGGCCACCAGCCCGTATTCAACGAAGACCGTTCCGTCTGGATTGTGTTCAACGGGGAGATCTATAATTTCCCCGAGCTGCGCGCGGAGTTGGTGGATCGAGGACATCGTTTTACGACTCACACTGACACCGAGGTCATTGTTCATCTCTACGAGGATTTGGGCGCGGCTTGCGTGCAAAAGTTGAGGGGCATGTTCGCTTTTGCACTCTATGACGAACGCCGACGCTGCCTGTTGATGGCGCGAGACCGCCTGGGCAAGAAGCCACTCCACTACGCTCTGCACCGAGGGCGATTGTTGTTTGGATCTGAAATCAAAGCGATTCTGGCGGTTGCGCCGGAACTCGCTTCGGTGAACCCGGCGGCACTGCTGCAATATTTGCACTTCGGATACGTGGTGGATCCGGAGACTGCATTCACGCCGATTCAGAAGCTGCCGCCCGGCTACACGTTGGAGTTTGAAGACGGGCAAGTGCGCACCAGCCAGTATTGGGACCTGCCTCAGTACGATACCCATCCGCCCATGAGCGAGGAAGAGTGTTTGGAAGAGATGGAGCGCCGGTTGGCGGAGGCGGTGCGCATCCGCCTGATTTCAGATGTCCCCCTGGGCGCCTTGCTGAGCGGCGGAACCGACTCTTCAACGGTGGTCGCCCTGATGGCGAGGGCCAGCTCCAAACCGGTCAAGACCTTCGCTATTGGCTTCAAACAGGCAGACTTCAATGAAGCGCCCTATGCACGTATTGTGGCAGAGCGTTTCGGTACGGAGCACCATGAGTTGATTCTGGACCCTGATGTGGCGGACACGGTGGAAGCGCTCACTAGTTCCCTGGAAGAACCGTTTGCCGACTCCTCCATGTTGCCGACCTATTACGTTTCTTGTCTGGCTCGCAAACATGTCACTGTGGCTCTGTCTGGCGACGGGGGAGACGAAATTTTCGCAGGTTACGATCGCTATCGCATCCACGCAGAACGACAGGTGTTCGAACGCATCCCCGCCTGGGCGCGGCGCTTGTATCGAGAAAAGCTCTATCCGCACTTGCCCCACTCGATGCGGGGACGCAAGTTTTCCTACAACATCTCGTTGCCTTGGCGCGAACGGTACATTGACAGCGTTTCTTTTTTGCCCGCGTTCGAGCGGGATATGCCGCTCCTGTCCGACGGCTTCCGGGCCTCGCTGCGCAACTGCGTCAACCCGCAGGACTTGATGATGGAGTTTTTTGAGCGCGCTCCGGCGAAGGATCCCGTCAGTCAAATGCTCTATCTCGACACCAAGACCTATCTCAATGGGGACATTCTGACGAAAGTGGACCGCATGAGCATGGCGACTTCGCTCGAAGTACGGTCTCCGCTGCTGGACCACCTGTTTGTCGAATGGGTCGCCAGTTTGCCGGTGGAGTGGAAAATGCGCGGGTCGCAGCAGAAATACATCTTCCGGAAGTTGGCGGAAAGGGTGGGAGTGCCGAAAGAGGTGCTCTACCGCCCCAAGCAGGGCTTCGCTTTGCCGCTGGTGCATTGGATCCGCCACGAATTAAAGGAAATGATTCTGACCGTTCTATTGGAACCGCGAACCATGCAGCGTGGATATTTTCGGCCAGAAGGCGTAAAGCAACTGCTGGACGAACACTTTAGCGGGCGTCGCGATCAATCGGGACGAATCTGGCGGCTTCTAATTTTTGAGCTGTGGCATCGGAATTTTCTGGAAAAGTTCAGCAGCGCGGTTCCGGTGGAACAATCGGCAGCGTTAGAGGTCGAGAAGGGATGACGAAGCCGGACGATCCCAGCCCGGGATCAGAGCGTCCGGAGCCGCTGCCGGCCAGCGATCCAGGCGCGAGTTCGCACATACCCGCTCCCCGGACGGGCGTATTCCTGATGATCAATAGCCTGGAGACGGGTGGCAGTGAGCGCCAGTTCATCGCCCTTGCCCAAGCGCTGGATCGCAGCGTCTTTCAGATCGATCTGGGGTGCTTGCAAAAGAGGGGCGCACTCCTGGAGAGTGTCGGGGAAATTCAGGAATTCAGCCTTGGAGGCAGCCTGTATGGGGTCAAGTCGCAGTCCACTCGCCTGCACCTCGCCCGTGAGCTTCGCCGTTCTGGCATCGCTATCGCTCATGCTTTTGATTTCTATTCCAACCTGACCTTAGTCCCGGCTGCGCGACTGGCACGAGTCCCGATCGTCATCGGCAGCCATCGGCAACTCGGCGACCTCTTGTCTCCGGCAAAGCGGTGGGTGCAAGGACGTGTATTCGGGATATGCGATCGGGTGGTGTGCAATTCTCGCGCGGCTGCCGATCGCCTGCTGCAACAGGGAATCCGCGCAGAAACCATCGTCGTCATTGGCAACGCGATCGCGCCCGCGTTCTTCGCGGCGGCATCACCCGCGTTGGAGCGCGGGCCGGGAGTGCTTCGCGTCGGCATGATTGCACGAATGAACGATCCCTCGAAAAGCCATCGCGATTTTCTGGCGGTGGCCGCGAAGCTTGCGGCGACCTCGCTGAAGGTGGAGTTTGTGCTGGTTGGCGATGGTCCATTGCGGCTGGGGTTGGAGCGTGAAGCCGAGGCCCTGGGTCTGGGACGCCGGATAACGTTCTTGGGTGACCGCAAAGACATTCCAGAGCTTTTGGCCTCCATCGATGTTTCGGTGTTGCCCTCGGAATCCGAGAGCCTGTCGAATGTCCTGATTGAATCAATGGCGGCCGGCGTACCCGTCGTGTCCACCCGGGTGGGCGGAACCCCGGAGTTGGTGGGAGAGGACCGCGGCATCCTGGTGGCGCCGCATGACGTTGAGGCGCTCTGCGAGGGGGTTGCGCGGCTTCTGACGATTCCGGCGCTGTGCGAAGAGTTCTCGCGGAAGGGCAGGGAATTCGCCCTTGCGAATTTCACCGTCGAATCCATTTGCAAACAATATGAGCAAATGTATGGCGACTTGCTGGCGAAGAGAGTCCCTCGCTCCCGAGCCAAGGTATCGGTGCTGGCTGGCAAGCCGGAGGCCCGTACTCTTGCTGTGGTCTTGGTCGCACCTACCCTGCGCTATGTGGGCGGCCAGGCGGTGCAGGCAGATCTGCTGCTTCGTCACTGGCGCAACGATCCCGATGTAGTTGCCCGCTTCATCCCGGTGGACCCCGCTTTCCCACGCGTGTTGCAGTGGGCGGAGCAGGTCCCGTTTCTTCGCACCCTGGTTCGCGCTCCGATCTACCTGGGGGAGCTATGGAAGGGACTCGCAAAGGCGGATATCGCCCACATCTTCTCGGCATCGTACTGGTCTTTTCTTCTTGCGCCTGCGCCCGCATGGTTGGTCGCCCGGCTGCGGGGCAAGAAGACTCTGATCAACTACCGTAGCGGCGAAGCGCGGGACCATTTACGCCGTTCCTGGATTGCCCGATCAGTGCTGGCGCAAACTGACTTGCTGGTTGTTCCTTCTGGATATCTGGTGGATGTGTTCGGCGAGTTCGGACTTCGCGCTCAGGTCGTGCCCAACATTGTGGACTTGTCTCAGTTTTCATTTCGGGTACGCGATCCGCTGCGGCCTCATTTGATCTGCACCCGAGGATTCCACCCGTACTACAACGTGGATGTGGTGGTGCGCGCGTTTGCTGAAGTGCAAAAAGTGTTTCCCGAAGCTCGCCTGGATCTGGTGGGTGGCGGCCCGCTGGAAGGGCAAATCCGCCAATTGGTCCAACGGATGGGACTAGCGGGCGTGGATTTCTGCGGAGTTGCCTCGCGGAACGAAATCGGTCGCTTTTACGATCGCGCGGACATTTTTATCAATGCTTCCAGTGTCGACAACATGCCGGTGTCGGTTTTGGAAGCCTTTGCTTGCGGAACCCCGGTGGTGACGACCGCGCCCGAATCCATGCGCTACATCGTGACCGATGGGCACACCGGATTGCTGTCGGCACCCGGCGATGCCGAAGCACTTGCCAGCAATGTTCTGCGCCTTCTGCAGACCCCCGGGCTGGCCGCTACGCTGTCATATAATGCACATCAGGAATCGCAGCGCTACTCCTGGGGTGCCGTGCGGGACCAGTGGCTAAAGCTCTATCGTGATTTGACTTAGAACGTGCAGGGAGTGCTGGATTGCCTGAGATCTACCGCCGTGCCGGCGTCCCCTTGGATGTGTCGATGAAGCCCCCAGTTTTCGTCGTGGGGTGTCCGCGATCTGGAACCACTCTTCTCTATCACATGCTCCTTTCCTCGGGCGGTTTCGCTGTCTATCGCTCAGAGACCAACGTGTTTAATTTGCTGGCGCCTCGCTTCGGCGACTTCCGCTCCAGCGCAAAGCGCCGCAACCTGATGGCGCACTGGCTCCGCAGCAAATTGTTTGAAGTGTCGGGCCTGGAGGCAGGGGAAATTGAAGCCGCCATCATGAACCACTGCCATAGCGGGGGAGACTTCCTTCGCATCGTCATGGAGAGTGTGGCCCGCAAGCAAGGGGTAGATCGCTGGGCCGATTCCACTCCCGATCACCTCTTGTATCTCGCCGAGATTCGGGCGCAACTGCCGGGCGCGTACGTCATCCACATTATTCGGGATGGGCGGGACGTGGCGCTGTCTTATGCCCGGCAGGGTTGGTCTTATCCACTGCCTTGGGACCGCCGGCAATCGTTGGCGGTCGCAGGATTGTATTGGGAGTGGATCATCAAGAAGGGGCGCAAACTGGGGGAGGGGTTCGGTCCGCGTTACCGCGAAGTGCGATTCGAAGAGTTGGTGACCAGGCCGCGGGAAACGCTGAAAGAGTTGGGGGAATTCATTGGTCATGATTTGGACTATGATCGCATTCAAGGAGCGGCCATCGGCTCTGTGAGTGAACCAAATACTTCTTTCGCGGGAGAAGCCGGACGCGAAGGGTTCCATCCCGTCAGTCGATGGAAGAGCAAGATGTCTGCGGTGGAGATCGCAGACTTTGAGGGCGTAGTGGGCGGTTTTCTATCGGAGCTGGGCTACCCTTTGGCAGCGGGCGCAACGCCGAGCCGGAGCGTGCAGGCGCTCCGCTTGCGAGCTACCTATCTGGCGCTTTTTGAAACGAAGCACTGGCTGAGGACACACACGCCCCTGGGCCGTTTGTCCCATATTGGCAGAATGATGCTGGCCGAGGAGTAGGGGTCCAGGCGCGGTCAGCCCGACTTCGCTTCCGCTCGACACTGGAAGCGCTGGAGGGGCCAACTGCCCGGGAATGGCTGATCATCCCCTTCGAGACAGACGCGGTGCCAAAGTTCCAGATTCAGCAAACGCCAGATTCGGTCGTAGTGATCCCGATAACGCGCCCGATGCTCGTGGAACAGCTTGACGATGGCCGGTCGCTGGAAAAGTCCCCGATCCAGGCTGCGTGGCTCCAGCAGGAGTTTCTCAATGGCATCCAGTTGCGGTCCTACGATCCATTCGCTCCACGGCGTGGGGAAGCCGAGTTTGCGACGATACACAATGGAATGCGGCAGCAAATTTTCGACTGCTTTTTTCAGGAGATGCTTGCCGGAGAACCCTTGGAGGAGCATCTCCTGGGGGATCTGCAGCGCCCACTCCACTAGAACGTGGTCGAGGAACGGCACGCGGCTTTCGATCGATGCCGCCATGCTCATGTTGTCCTGCTTCATCAGCAGTTCTACGAGGTAGGTCTTGATGTCCGTGTAAAGCAAGCGTTGCAGAAGACTTCCCGAGGACCCCTCCCAATACTTAAGGACGTTGCGATACGCCGCGCCCGGGCCCAACTCCTCAGACAAGTCTCTCGTCAGCAAATTCTGCTGTTCGGCTTCGCTGAACGCTGAAAAGAAATTGTCAAAATAAAACGAAGACCAGGACTGGCTGTCGAGACCGAGAAACGTATGCCCCAGCTTGCGTCGAAGGGTTGCGGAAATCAGGCTGGACGTTCCGATGGCGCCGCGCAGGCGGTCCCGCAAGAAGGCGGGGGCCAGCTTGCGATAGATGCGGTCCAAAGCAAGATTGTGGAGCGTTGCGGAGTAGCGCGAATAGCCGGCCAGGGTCTCGTCACTGCCTTCGCCGGTCAGCACGACTTTGACTCGCTGCCGAGCCAACTCCGCAACGAAATACAGGGGAATGCTGGATGGCCAGACGATCGGCTCGTCTTCGTGCCAAATCAACCCGGGAAGCGCTCCCAGAAAGTCCTCGCGGCTGACCAGCACTTCGTGGTGCACGGAATTTAGATGCTGCGCCACTATTCTGGCGTAGGGCAGTTCGCTGTGCGAGGTCTCGGTGTATCCCACCGAGAAAGTTTCGATGGGCTCGCCTCGGAGCTTGGTCATCAAAGCCGCCACAGCGCTCGAATCCAATCCCCCGCTCAAAAACACTCCCAGGGGGACATCGCTCATCAAGTGACTGGAGACCGCGCCTTCGAGCAGTTCGCGATAGCGGGAGACGTAATCGCGTTCGCTGCCCGTCACCACCACGGGCGAAGGCTGCAGATCCCAGTACTGCTGAATCCGGGAGCGGCCATCCTCGTGCACTTCGAGCCAATGCCCGGGCATCAGCTTTTGAATGCCGCGGTAAAGCGTTGCAGGCCCGGACACATAACCGAAAGCCAGAAACTCTGGGAGTACGGTGCGCTCCAATGCACCCCGGCTGCGGGAATGCGTCAGAAGGACCTTGATCTCGGATCCAAACAACAGGCGCTCGGGCGTAACTTGATAGTAGAGGGGTTTGATCCCCAGTCGGTCCCGGGCCAGGAAGAGAACTTTTCGATTCGTGTCCCAGATAGCGAAGGCAAACATGCCGCGCAGATGCAGGACGCAATCCGGGCCATACTCCTCGTACAAATGAAGAATGGACTCGGTGTCGCTGTGGGTACGGTAGGAGTGGCCTCGAGCTTGCATCTGCTCCCGCAGCGCAAGGTGGTTATAGATTTCCCCATTGAAAACGATCCAGAGGGTTGCATCCTCATTGCTGATGGGCTGGTGGCCGGTGGCCAAGTCAACAATGCTCAACCGCCGCATGCCGATCCCCACCCGGCTTTGCAGGTAGGTTCCCTGATCATCGGGGCCGCGATGGGCGATGACCTCGCACATTCGCAACAGCGCGCTACCGTCTGCGACAGCGCCCTTCCCGAACTCTATGATTCCTGCAATCCCGCACATCTTGCACAAACACCAGGACAAAAGATGAAGTGGCCAGTGTTTGCCCCATTCTGGCCTCGATCTCTATCCTACACGGGGTCAGCGAAGAACCGGGCAGAGTCCCGATCCTCACGGACTGCGGGCATTTGTCAACTTGCTCTTTTTCTCGGAGTTGGCGACACTAACGAATTGAGCCGCTTCTGGTTACGCGATTGAGGCGTGCTCGTGAGGGAGAAGGCGTGAGCCTGGCAATCAGTGTTTTCGGCCTGGGGTATGTGGGATCGGTCTCCGCGGCGTGCTTTGCCTCGGCGGGCCATCGAGTGGTTGGTGTGGATGTGAGCGTGGCCAAGGTTGCCACCGTGCAGTCTGGCCGCAGTCCGATCACTGAATCTCAGATGGGCCCCATGGTGGAAGAAGCAGTTCGTGAGGGACGTCTGTCGGCGACCAGCGACGTACAAGAGGCAGTGAGCAACTCCGACGTTTCTTTCGTGTGTGTCGGTACGCCGAGCCTGCGGAGCGGCAAGCTCGATCTGACCCATGTCGAAAGTGTGGCGCGGGAAATCGGCGCCGCGTTGCGAACAAGTGACCGCAAACACACAGTCGTCTTGCGAAGCACCGTGCTGCCGGGAACGACGGAATCTTTATTCATTCCTGCCATCGAGCAGGCCAGCGGTCGCCGTCTGGGAGATGGCTTCGCCGTCTGTTACAACCCCGAGTTTATGCGGGAGGGAAGTGCAGTGGCCGATTTCTTTAACCCTCCCTGCACCATTCTGGGGGCCCATGACAAGGCCGATAGCATTCCGGTGCGCCAACTCTATGGCGACATGCCGGGAACGATGTTTGAGGTCTCTATCGCCGTTGCTGAAATGGCGAAGTACGCCTCCAATGCGTTCCATGCTCTGAAAGTCGGATTCGCCAATGAGATTGGCACCCTGTGCAAACGCCTGGATGTGGACACACACACGGTCACCGAAATCTTCACTTCTGACAAGAAACTCAACATCTCAACAGCCTACCTGTCTCCCGGTTTTGCCTTTGGAGGATCCTGCTTGCCCAAGGACCTCCGAGCGTTAAGCTACCGGGCGAAGGAACTGGATCTGAAGCTGCCTTTGCTGGAGTCCATCTTGCCCAGCAATGCGGAGCACGTAAGCCGGGCGTTGGAAGCAGTCGCGCGCACCAACAAAAGGAAGATCGCGCAGTTGGGGCTGAGCTTCAAGGCGGGAACCGACGACTTGCGGGAGAGTCCACAGGTTCAGCTCATCAAGTGGTTGATGGGGGAAGGCTATGACGTGCGGATTTGGGACGAGGACGTTACCCTGGGTCGTCTAGCCGGCTCGAATCGTCAATACATCGAGGAGGTCATTCCCCACATTGGTTCGCTTCTTTCTGCCGACCTTGAAGAGGTCATTGCCCGCGCCGAGGTCATCATCATTGGCAACAAGTCGGTGGACCGAGACCGTTTGAGCGCGCTTATCCGGTCCGACCATTTTGTGATTGACCTGGTGAATCTGGACCCCGCTCGCAGACCGCTGGGCGCATCCTCCTATGAAGGGATCTGCTGGTGATGCGATGACGGCGGAGGGTTTGCGGCCTTGATGCAATGCAATCTTATTGATTGGAACTCCGCGGACTGGCAACGGCTCGATCAGTTTTGGGATCGTACTGTATTTCAGACGCGCGAGTGGCTGGCTTTTATCGCGGAGACCCAGCATGCCACGCCGGTCCTCGCTGAGATCCGCGAGGCGGACGCAATCGTGGGATACTTCAGCGGCCTCACCTTCTCTCGCTTCGGCGTCAAGGTTCTCGGCAGTTCTTTCCCGGGCTGGACTACGCCTTACATCGGCTTCAATCTGTTGCCGACTGTCTCGCGCTCGATTGCGCTGGAGGCTGTGGAGCAGATGGCTTGGAACCAACTGAAGTGCCTCCATCTGGAAGTTTCCGATCCGCAGTTCACCGAAGAGGACGGGCGCAGGCTAGGCTTCACTTGCGAATTTTATACTTCTTATCGCACCGACCTTACCCAGGACGAAGATAAGCTGTTCAGTAATATGGATGCGGCTTGCCGCCGCTGTGTACGCAAAGCGGAGAAGAGCGGCGTGGTCATTGAAGAAGCTCACGATTTGTCGTTCGCCGATGACTACTACGCTCAGCTGCAGGACGTGTTTGCCAAGCAGGGGCTGGTTCCCACTTACTCAGTCGAGCGCGTGCGGTCTTTAGTTCGGCACCTCGAACCTACCGGTAGAATCCTGCTGCTCCGGGCCCGCGATGCCGAAGGCAAGTGCATCGCTAGCGGAATTTTTCCCGGCTTCAATCAGATCGCCGAATTTTGGGGAAATGCCAGCTTTCGTTCCAGCCAGATTCTTCGCCCCAATGAAGCGATTCAATGGTACGTCATGCGCTACTGGAAGAAGCGGGGTGTGCAGGTTTACGACTGGGGTGGACAAGGGGTGTACAAGGAAAAATACGGCTGCGTCCCCCATCGTGTGCCTTGGTTCATCAAGTCGCGGTATCGCGCTGTGGCGGAGCTTCGGGAAGGGGCGCGTCAACTGTTTGTACACAAGCAACGGTTCTTAGGCTGGATGCAAAGAAAGAAGGCAGGAGGCGAGGAAAATTCATGAAAGTGAGAAAGGCCCACTCAGCGAGGATTTGGCAGCGTCAGAAGTTCCGAGGCAGGCCGTCCCCGTCGGCTCGCGTGAAATGGATCCGCGACGAGGAGTTGTGCAAGGGCGGTAGCAAAGCGGCTAACGGCTTGGACGCTGCGAAGATGAAATTCGACGCCGCTTCCATGAACCCGTTCGTGCGCAGAGCATCCCCCCAAAGAGGATGGCTTTGATTGGAAACAATTAAATCCACTCCCTGCTGAACCAGACAGTCGGTGGCTGCGCGCATCACGGGAACGGCGTCCGTCGGGTCCGCCCAGCAGTCCAGGATCGAACCTACCCGCATAGAGCCGTACTTTGTATCCGGCCGCCTCTGGGCCACCACCGCCCAACCGAGGTCGTCGCCGCGCCGGCTGATCCGCAATCGAGTCAGGTGTTTTTCGCTGGCCGGATACAGGCGTTGCAGAGTCGCGGCGTCACGGACCGCGGCCAGCGAATAGTTGCGCCTGGCTTTTTCCCACAGTGGAGTTGCCCAATCCGAAAAGACCTCGACCTCGGTTACGGTTGTGTCTGGTGCAAACCGCAACTTGGCTCCGGCCCAGGCTTGATGCAATTTCATTGCGGCGAAGCCGATGCCGGTGCAGGCCGCCAGATCCATCATGCGTCGGCGCCAAGCGCTTCGTCGGAGTGCTTCCATCTCGCGGAAGAAGCGGAAGGGCTTCACCACCTTGAAGAAAAACGGAACTAGGCAATGGCTCCAGCCGATGCCGACGAGCATGCGGGGCAACGGACGATCATATCCGCCCATGCCCAGGCAGTAGAGCAGAGGCTGGCGCTGCATGGCATCCCGGAGGAGCAGTCCGCCCACCGCCGCCAACGATTTGCGGACGATCCCCTCCGACAAGGGATGGTGGTAATAAGCGAGCGAACGGAAACTCCCGTCGGGAAGTTGGAACCTCTGATGCTTCAGGGCGTACCCGCCGCGCACTACCCCACCGTCGAGCGCGACAAAAAATTCATTGAATAACTCCTCGTCCCCGGTCTGGGGTAACCAGCGGGGAACTGATTCCTTGAAGAACACGAAGTCGGGTTCGGCCCCGCCCGCTTGCAGGCGCTCATTGAACTCCTGGACGCCGCGTTCGTGTTCTTTCCGGTAGAGTTGGATGGAAATGGGCAAGGTGGGTCAACGTGATTGGAGCTTGCTCTCGACCACTTTCGTGATCTGCGCGATGCTCTGCATCTGATCCATTTCTTCCGGCGCGAATTGCAATTGGAAAGTGTCTTCAAGAGCCAGGATCAGATTGAGATGCTGAGTCGAATCCCACTTTTCTATGCTTTCAGGCGAAGAGTCTGGTGTGATGCGCTCCGCTGGCACCCCAAGAATATCGGAGGCGATGGCGCGCACACGTTCAAAAACCAAAACGCTCACTTGTTTTCTCCATTGGCTACTGTTAACTCGATCCAATCCGGACACGTTAGGGGCGCGCCCCCTAAAGGAGACCGCCATCGAGAGTTCTCTCCCACTTGTTCCTCACGCTGAAATCCATGGCGAGGATAGAAGTCGCCGGCCGGAGCATTCTTCCGGGTGGGCAGATACCATCCCGACAAACTGTCCATCCCGCGTTGTGCCGCGCTGCGCGCAAGATGGGATAGCAGAGCCGTTTCCACCTGCCTTCCAATCACCCGGCAACTCAGCAGGAAGCTCTCAATTTCGCAAGTATTGCCTTGGTCGTGCGTAATTGCGACCCCAACCAGCCCATGGTCGCCAAATCGGTCTCGCATCCGGATTGATACCACCCGCCAGCCTGGCTGGACGGCGAGGTCTGCGATTTCCTGGTCTGAGTAACGGTGGGTCGTCATGTTGAACTGGCTGGTCTTCTGGGTGAGTTGCGCGATCCGTCCGAGGCTTGCAGCAGCTAGGGGCGCGATTTCCGCCCGCTGCTGCAAGAAGCGGTAGAAGTCCTCTTTCGATTGAAAACTCTGTTCCGCAGCCACTCGCTGCCGCTGTTTCTGATACAGGGCGGTCCGTTGTTCGTCCTCGCTGGAAAGCGTCAGCCGCTCCAGCGCGGGATGATTTCGGACTGCGGCTGCGTAAAGCATGGGATCTTCCGGCAAATCAATCACCATGACCTCAGGAACGGACGACCGCACGCGTTCCCGCTCGAACGGATTGTCGTCCAGGAACGCCAACGAGTCGATCCCAAGGTTTAACTCGGAAGCGATTTCGCGCAGCCCCTGCTCCTTGTCGTTCCAATTAATTCGCAGGCAGGCGAAGTGCTCCGGCCGCAAGACCATCTCAGGATGCTGTCCCATCGCTTCCATGGCATCCTCGGGATTGTTCTTGCTGCACACCGCGAGCAGAATGCCTTTGCGATACAGATCCAGTAAAGCTCTCTGCAGAGACTGGTACGCCGCGCCCGGATAGTCGGAGCCCAGCTTGATTCCGGCCATGCCGTCTTCGCCAATTACTCCGCCCCAAAGCGTGTTGTCGAGATCCACCACCAGCACTTTCGCCGTCCTGCCGGTCAGGGGCAGAACGAAGCGCATCCACTCTTCCGCCAAGTGAATCAGTTGATCGGCGGCAATCGGCATGCGCGCGATCAGCCACTTCCTCGGATCGTTCCAGCGATCCCGCCCCTGGCGCGCCACCAGCCCCTCGTAATCGAGGATGAAAACTCCCATCTGCTCGCGAGCCAAGCGGCCAATCTCAGCGTTCAGTTGTGCGATCGCAGCCACTTGGCTCGTGCTCCTCTGCCCGTCCAGAACCCCGAAGTTGGGAAGCGAGGGTCGCTCCATGGAGTGGATCACCAAAGCTGCACTACTATGCCTCCGGAAGGCTGCGATCCATTGTTGGAAGCTCGCGCACACTCGTTGCAGCGCATCTTCCACGGTCTCGGGTGTCATCTCCCCATATTCCTGCCATAGATCGGGAGCGACATCGGGAGTCCGCACCGCCAGAATCACCACATCGGGATGGAATCGGTACAGGGAACTTTGCTGATCCAGAATTTCCGGCGCATAAGCGTTAAAATCACCGACGTGGACCTGCAGGTCGATGCCATAAGTAAACGCCGCTGCCCGCAGCAATGGGACGATCGGTTCAATCGTCATAGCCCGCAGGATGGCGATGCGGAAAACAAGAAAGCGGGCTTGCGCCCTCAGGCCCTCGCAACGTGAAACCACGAAGGCTGCGCTGGCGGGGCCGCGCTCGACCCGCCACAACTCCTGGATCGAAAGCAGCACCTTCTCCGTCTCGCCCGCAGCCACCCGGGCATCAATTTCAGTTCGAAGTTGCGAGGGGTCGTTGGCCAACATCATTCCTTCAAAATGTCCGGAGTGGATACTGGAACCGCGTCGAAACCTGCGGTTGGCTCCGGGAACGGCGGTATCGCACAGTTCTGGCGCCCCCCCAGCCCAACCTCTCTATTCGACTCCTTGCAGTGCAGTTTCGATCTCTTCCATGTCCGCTCCGATATCTTTGCCGTCCCGTCCTGCGGCCAGCCCAAGCGAGGCCCTCTTGCATGATGCCGAAGCATCTGCCTTCCGGCACAGGCGATAGTCCTCCCGGATTCCCGCGTCACCCATGTCTTTGACTAAAAAGTTGCCTGGAGGCCAACTCCCTTGTCCTCCGAGGATCAGGTTGTGCGTGAAGGTGGAGTTCTCGAAACAACTCTTGAACACCCCGCCAGGACCCTGCCCTTCCGGGTGGTAGGCGCAGTTGCCGGGTCCCCCACCAGCGGATGCGATCTTTGGTTCGCGTGGAGCCGAGAAAATATTGTTCGCAATCGTGAAATTTGCCAGCTTCTCGGTCTTGTCCAGGATCGAGATCAAAAGATTGGGCACGAACACCGTATTGTGATCAATGCTCACATCCCTCATCTGCGGTTTGTTGGACAGGATCAGCGCGAAAATGCCGAAGCCCTGGTAATCCTGCTGATGGACCCCATCGGCCACCAGATCGTGGATACTGTAGCGCTCGCCCGCGGTGCTTGCGCCACCTGCGTCTGACAAAGCATTCGCCAATTGCAGCACGCTGCCCACATTGCGGACCCGGTTGTAACGGACTGTGATGTCGGTCACTTTGCACAAGGGGCACTTGTTGGCCTGGTTCTTGGGAGTAAGCAGGATGGAAAACCCGGTCTGGCTGAAGCCGCCCCACACGTTCTCCAGCAGGTTGCCCTCAAACAGAACCCGCTGTGCATTTTTGACTTCAAAGTGGTTCTTCACGATGAAAGGATGCCCCGACGTTCCCCCTACATAACCAGGTTGATCCTTCATCCAAGTCATGGGTTTGAAGAGATGGTTGCGGCGAATCTCGATGTCGGTGGGGGTCACTTCGGCTGGTTTGCCGCCGAAAAGAATATTCTCCCCGGATGCTTCCAGAAAATTATTCACGATCTTGTAGGGACCCTGCGCGGCCACGCCGCCGCCGCTTCCCACAGCCTGGGCATCCGTACAAGCGCCCGAAACTGCAATGCAGTGGAAGTCATTGAGGTAGGAATCCACCAGTGCGCCAAAGGCGATTTCGGTAAATGCGACGCCGCGCGCGGTCTCGTCTTCGGCGGTCCCGTGCATCCAGACGCGATCAAAGATGATGTGGTGGGCGCTTGCGTTCTCTTTCGCCGAGGCGAGCGCCGTCATCGGTGCACCCGGGTTCCCGCGCCGGATTTCGAGACCCGTGAAACGGTAGTGGTTAGCGCCGTTCATGAACAGGATCGGGCCAGACCCCCCTTTGCCATCGAATTCCATTTTTGCCAGAACATTGCTGACCGTCGTGCAGTGCAGAGCGGGACGAGCAGGTAGCCCCACCACCCCTCCATAGCAGGGAGTCATGCGGCTGCCTTCCCGGGGCAGCTTGTCGTCAGCAACGCCGGTGCGGAGCAGGATCCAATGTCCGTCATCGCAGTTTTTCGCCGGAAACTGTACCGTTCCGCTGTACACTGCTCCCGGTTCGAGCATCAGGATATCGCCGCATTTGGCTTGGTCGACCGCTTGTTGCAGGCTCTCGGAGGGCCGCACGCGAAGGACGTGGCCTGGCGTGGGTGTGTCTGCCATGGCTGTCTTCAAATAGACTCGAGGAAGCTCGGCCGGGCCGTCGAATCCCTTTTGGGAAAGGGGAGGAACTGCAAAACATGCCACCCCGGCAAGCCAAAGCAGCAGAAATGCAAACCCTCGGGATACAGCGGAAACCCTCAAGACCTTATCCATGATTGCGGCTGCTACCTTCGTGGAAATTGAGAAAGGCCGAATCCACTGGCAAAATCATAGCATAGCGAAACTCTGTCAGTTGCGCGTGGAACGGGTGTATTCCCATTCCTCACCCTTTGCGCCCCAGCCATGATTGCCATGCCCGCAAGCTGCGAGCCATAAGTTGTGGCGCAATCCCCAGACCCAACAGCGTCAGTCGAACTTTGATACTGGGTGCGATGCTGTGGGACTGCCGCAGCCGTTCGACGGCGTTTTGGAAATCCCCTGCTAACAAGCTCTGCTTTCCGCGAATTAGATCCAGACGGGCCTCCTGGCTGCGGAGGCGCGAGCGCAGCAATTTGCGCGAAGCCGCATCCAAAGCCAATTGTTGGTCCAGTTTCTTCAGCACTTCGATCTCACCGGCGACCAGACTGCCGGCGGTCGCCCCTTGGCTGTCCGAATGTATCCTGCGGCGCAGCAGAACTTTTCGCTGATACGTGAACCGACACCCTTGGAAGGCCATGCGCAGCCAGAGGTCATGGTCCTCTGCGCAGCGAAAGTTCTCATCGAACCAACCTGCCTCCAGCACTCGGCTGCGTTGTGCGATTGTTCCCGAGGTAGCGAGCTGGGTGGTTTCCACCAATAGACTCGCAAACGAAACTGGCCCGGTCGACGGGCAGACTTGCATGAAGGTCTTGTCCTCGAACCCCGGATCGCCAAAATATGCGGCATCACAAAAAACCACATCCAGACTCGGCTCGGCTTCGACCAGCTTCATTTGCACCGCCAAGTATTCGGACATCCAGATATCGTCGCTGTCCAGAAATGCCAGAAACTGTCCTCGCGCGTGGCGGATGCCCAGGTTGCGCGCCGCGCTGGGCCCTCCATTGCTCTGCTTCAGATAGGTGATCCTGGGCTGGTACGGTTCCAGGGCCTGCTCCAGCGCCTCGGTGTCGGGCGAACCATCATTGATGACGATGACCTCGAAATTCCCAAAGCTCTGGGCCAGTGCGGATTCCAGCGACTCCCGAATGTGCCCCGCCGCTTGATAGCAGGGAATGATGACGCTGACTGCCGGCGTACTGGTCGCGGGATCGTCCATCTCGGGAAGAATCTCAGACATCTCGGAGGGTGCCGCCTTTACCATTCATCCACAGCATCGGGTCGTGGGTAGACAAGTCGCAGTCCGTCGTCAGACCGTACCCCAGCGTGAGCATCAACCCCCCCCATGCGGTTTCGATCGCTTTCACGGATTCGCCGGGCAACTCCGTTTTCCAGCGTCCTGCCGTCGCCTGGCCCACGAAGGGAATGTCTTTGCGGTGTTTCTTGGTGGCGACCCATTCCCCGGCCTGGACCTTTTCCATCTGCCGCATCTGTTCCGCCGAGCTCTTGTCGATTGCCTCTACGAGCCTCGCCCGCTCCGCTTGCACGCCCAGAAAGCTGGAGATGCGTGCCAACTCCCGCTCTGTTTCGGAGATCATATCTTCATAGCGCACCAGCAAGAAGCTTTCACTCTTGCCTCGCGTGAACACCCAGCTGGCTACGTTTTCGCCCCACGATCCCCAGTCGGCCGAGATCAGCCGCCCGTGAACGAAATCCTCAACATACCGCTGCAATGGATAGTCATCTGCAATTTGCCGGTACTTCCTTTGAAAGTTGTAATACGACAAGACCAGGTCCCGCGGATCCCTCACGATGTACAGGACCTTCCGGTAGCGCGCATCGAAGTATTGATGGCTCTTGATGATTCTTGGTCGCGGCGTGCGCTTCAGCGCCCGGTTCGATTGCGAAGAAGTGTCCGGAATCAACTTCTCAATGTTCGTGAAGCTGACCGTCTTGTCCGGATGCACCAGGTTCGCGATCAGGAACCGGGTCCAGGTGTTCCCCGAGCGGGGATAAGACACGACAAAAGTATCGTCCGGATAGACGGCCAGGCCGCGATCCGCAATGTCGGTGCCCATCAGGTACTTCACGACCGTCTTGATCCCGTAAATCATCGCAAAGGGTACTCCGGCAGAAAATCCAGCGGCGCCGCGTCTGGTTCAATCGCCGCTTCCACCCCTGTAGTGGAATAGCCCAGCAATCGCATCAGAGGCCCCCAAGCCTCTTCCATGCGCTCGACCGCTTCTGGGGGAAGCTTGGACTTCCACTCCCCGGAAGTCGCCGTGCGCACGAACAACAGGTCCTTGCGGGTCTCCTTGGTGGACGTCCACTGATCCGCCTGCGCCATTTCCAACTTTCGCATTCGATCGGAAGAACTTTGCGCCACTGCCCGAGCCAGCCGTTCTGGATCCGGCGGAATACCCAGCAGCCCTGCGATCCTGGCCAACTCGGTCTCCGCCCTCCGCAGCAGGTCCTCGTAGCGCAACAGAAGGAAGCCGGGAGTCCGGCTGCGGGCAACCATCCAACTCCCCACGTTCTGTGCCCAGGATCCATAAGGACAAGTCTCCCCCGCGAGGAAGCGCGTCACAAATTCTTCCACCGGGGTGTCGGTTCCGCTTACTCCCCGCTTGATCTGGAAATGGTACTGCGAAAGTGCCACATCGCGCGGGTCACGCACAATGCAAACTACCCGCTTGTACCGCGGGTCGAAAGGATGGTGGCTTTTCATCACTCGTGGTCGAGGACACCCCTGCAGAAATTGCCGCGATTGCAAATCGGGGTCGGGGATAATTTTTTCGATATTGAGAAACGTGACCGGGTCGTGCGATTGGATCAGATTGGCGATCAGGAATCGCGTCCAGGTATTGCCAGACTTGGGATAGGACGCGACAAAAACGTCATCCTCCCAAACCACAAGATTGCGCCCGGGCGCAACTCGACCCAGCAAATACTCGATCCCATATTTCAATTTCCGGATCACTGCTTACTTCCCTCCGTTTGGCGGCCTGAGCTTGGACCTGCTCCATCACTCATGCGTCGCTCCTTCGCCTCATCCTCTTGATTTTAGCTTGGGAATCTTCCTGAAAGACACTCCCAATGGGCTGCCGGTTCTTCACCCTGACACCGTCTCTTTTTTGGCTAGGAGCCGCGGCCAGATGGCGCCTCCCAGAGTCTGGGCTTCGCTCGAGCTCAGCCCGAACTTCCAGAATGTCAATCCATAGCTGACCAGCGACAGTGTGCCGATAGCGAACAAAACCCGGTAGTCCGGCTGGCTGAACCGCTGGGTGACCAGGAAGGGAATGACCAACCCACCCAGAGCCACCAACAGGGTGCTCCCCATTCTCCGCATGTAATCCCAGTACTCAATCTGGGCCACCCGGCAGACGTAGATGGGCTGGACCACAACCTTGCTGATCAGCATCGGCACCATGGTGCCCAGCGCCACCCCCAACATCCCAAAGTAGCGCACAAAGATCAAGCTGAGGACGAGGTTCGCGATGCCCTCGATCGAGTTAAACAGCGCCACGAACTTGTGCCTCGAAGTGCCATAGAGTAGGCTGATCGAGGGCCCTTGAATCAAAGACACCGTCATGCCCGAAACCAGCACCACCAGGACAGGATAAGCGTCCAGGTATTGCGGTCCCATCCACCGGCCGATAAAGGCCTTGCCCCAGGCGATGAGCCCAAAGCCCACAAAGCATGCCACTCCGGTCGACACCTTGGTCGCAAAATAGAAAGTCTTCTTCAGCCCTTCAAAGTCGCTGGCGCCTTCCTGCCGGCTGAACACCGAGGGGAACACTCCCATCAGAGATGACATCAGCAGCATGAAATACTGCAGCAGCGTGCTACCGATGCGGTAGTGCGTGACCGCGGAAAAGCCCAGGTAGGCAGCGACCACAACCGCGTCCAGGCGGAAGCGAAGAAGATCGGCGAGTTGAGCCACCAGGCTGTACACGCTGTACGAGAACAAAGACCGGGCCGTGGTTTGGCTCCACTGCCCCCACTCCAACCGGAGAAAAGGCATCTCTCGGTGAGTGAAGTACACGTACAGCGCCACTGCGGGCAGGCCCGACAAGAAGGTGACCCAGGCCAGGCCGACTACACTGTAGCCCGCCAGTAAAACCACCACGGTCAGGCCGCTCCGCAAAATCAATGACAGCAAATCGAACGATGCGGTCAAGTCAAAGCGCAAATGCGATTCCAACACCCCCGTAAAAACTCGGAGCGGGAACGAGATGGCGACGCTGACTCCCAAAACCAGGACAATCCGGAACAGCAATGCCGCGTCCTCCGGGTCTCGCGTCAGGCGACCTGACAAGGCCGCGATGATGCCGCTGACCAGTACCACAAGGAGCGCCAATCCCGAAAAGATTCGCAGGGCTGTGTTGAACAATTGATTGGCGGTCGCGGTGTCCGCCGCTCCCGCAGCCCGCGCCAGATACCGGGTGATCGCCGACGATAGGCCTAGGTCCAAAATGCCGTAATACCCAACGAAGGTTGCCACCAGGGTCCAGATGCCATACATCCTGTCCCCGAGGCTGTGCACCACAAATGGCATCAGCAGGATCGACACTAACGCCGTTGCCACCGTGGTCGTCAGGCGCATGGTGGAGCCGGTCACGAGTTTTCGCGCAGAGTTGGGCATGAACGAAGCCACTACCGAGGGAGTCGCAACTCCTACTCCACGCTCCCCGTTGTCAGAATATCAGCAATGGGTGGTCCCCCTTGCACCGTGGTGTCTCCCCGCCAGTCCGCTCTCCGGCTCGATTCGCCGCCCACGAAATAGAAACAAAAATCCCTCCCGTTTCGGGGAGGGATTTCAGTTGCGATGGCGCCGTTTCAGCTATTTCTTTTCGTCCATGTCCTTGTCGTGCTCTTCGGCGAACTTGATCGCTTCATTTAGATGCTCCATCGCTTGGTTGATCGCCTCAATGGCTTTCCCTTTGTGCCCGCCGAACTCTGCGCCGGATTTGTGTTCCAGGTTCATTTTCACACCCTCCAGCCGTTGGTGAGCATCTTTCAGGTCAGCGATATCAGCGTCGACATTGAGCCCGTGCGTAACCGGCTTCGGAGTTGGTTTGGTCGGTACTTTGCTCGCCTGAGCGAAAGAAATCGTCGGGATGGCTAGTGCCGCTACCAAAGCGGTCGTTGCAAAAAACTGCTTAGTTTTATGACTCGTCTCGTGTGCCAACGCCGGCACCTAGATTCTTGCCGGGATTGTCTCCGCCCAGCAGGCCACAAACATACATGCGACTGTGCTTGAAAGCAACTTCCGCTCCCCCGCCGGCTTCGCCTGGGAGCGGCCTCCCTTTCCGGCCCAAACCGAAAGCCGATGATTTCAGCGATTTCGCAGCATCATCTGCCGCATCTTGTCGTAAGCCGCATTCCCCAGCACCTGCTTCCCTCCGTTGCGGAGCGCTGCTCCCAGTTGCGCCGCCCACAATCCCTGGCCTCGGCAAGAGCGCTGGAAGCTGGATAACGTCGTCTCGCGCAGCACTGGAACTCGACCCAGCGCGTAGATACTTGTGGTCGGTTGGTTGCTGTGGCTGCGACTGTTGCACATGGTGCTGTACCCTGCCTCCTTGACCTGTTCGATGACTCTCTGGTCATACCGTCCCCCCGGGCAGGAAAAGTGCTCGATTCGCCTGCCCAGAAGATCCTCAAGCTTCGCCTTCGCCTCCCCCGTCTCCCTGCGCAGGTCGGCTTCTCCCAAGTCCGTCAGGTAGGCATGAGTCATCGAGTGACAGCCAATTTCAAATCCCAGCGAATCCAGTTCGCGCAGTTGTTGCACCTTCAATCTCCCCGCCTTCCCAAGGAAACCAACCGTCACATAGAACGTCGCCCCGAACCCAAGCCGGCTCAGCAGATCGGCGGCTACCATTCGGTCCGTCTCGCAGCCATCGTCAAAGGTGATGCCCACGCCTTTTTGCGGGCCGAACCCGACCGCCTCGCCCACGCTCATCCCCTTCCACGCCGCTTCCTCTAGTCCGCCCATCTGGGCTCGAAAATCTTGTTCCCTTACCACGTAACGCACATAGCCCGGTTCCTTCCGCATTAGTTCCCGCCCAGGCGCTTCGATTTCGTGGTACATCAAGAAAACCGTGCCTCCCATGCATCGTCCTTTCTGCTTGCTATCGGTTGCTCGGCTACTGTAGATTGCAGCAGAAGCGAATCCGACATGTTCAGTGTAAACGGATGCCCCAATCAGGATTCGAAGTCGTTCGCTGTTCGCGGGTTCCGGCAGCTCTTTCGTAATCCCCAAAGTCAATGGCATTGAAATCCTGGTGGCAACTCGCTCAACGCCTCGGCCACATGGATCGTGCCGAGATCTATTCCCGCGGCCGGCAAGAGTTGCAGAAACGGGTGGATGCGGCTCTCTATCCTCTGCACTGGAACTTTGCTCCCCGGCCCATCCCCGCTTCTTCTGCCACTCCTCCCCGATTTTTCTTCTCGCCCGTAACCGTCCCCTCTCTGGTCGCGCTCCTCCAGCAACGGCTTCCCCACGTCATCCCCCAGGTTGTGACCCAGGCGGAGCGCATTTGTCAGCACAAGTTTGACCTCCTCGGCTATGCCGGCCTCGACTATGGCGATCCCATCCATTGGCGCCTCGACGCTGTCCATGGCAAAGAGGCGCCCATCCGACCCTTCCACACCGTTCGTTATCTCGATTTCGACCAGGTCGGAGACAGCAAGGTCGTGTGGGAGTTGAATCGCCATCAGCACCTCGTGACCCTGGCCAAGGCCTTGCGCTTCACTGGAGACCCAAAATATGCGGACGAGCTATTTCGCCAATGGAAGCACTGGCAGAACGCCAATCCCTATCCGCGTGGCATCAATTGGGCCAGCAGCCTGGAGGTGGCCTTCCGCTCCCTCTCCTGGTTCTGGGTGTACTACTTGCTGGAAGGTTCCTCTCTGGTTCCGCCATGGTTTCGGTCGCAATGGCTTCGCACACAATCTTTGAACGGGCGGCACCTGGAGCGCTATTTATCCACTTATTTCTCCCCCAACACCCATCTTCTTGGGGAGGCGGTGGCGCTTTTTTTTCTCGGCACTCTTTGCCCCGAGGCCGGTCCGTCCGCCCAGAGATGGAAGTCGCTCGGTTGGAATATCCTGCTGCGCGAATCCAGCCGCCAGGTAGCGGACGACGGCTTCTATTTTGAACAGTCGGTTTACTACCATGTTTACGCCCTTGACTTGTTCCTCCATGCGGCGACGCTGGCTCGCATGAACGGGCAGGAGTTGCCCGCAGAGTTCGAAACCACGCTGCTCAAAATGTTCGAAGCCCTCGCTTTGCTGGCGCGTGCAGGCGTCGTGCCCTCTCTCGGCGACGATGACGGCGGAAGACTCTTTGATCCTCGCCGCAACCACGCGCAGCACCTTTCCGATCCCCTGGCCACCGGAGCAATCCTGTTTGGGCGAGGCGATTTCAAAACCATTGCGGGCCACCTCCGGGAGGAAACCGTGTGGCTCCTTGGAGAGAGCGGGGTTCGCACTTGGGATCAAGTCCCAAGCACTCCTCCCAGCGCATCCTCCGCTGCCTTGGCGCCGAGCGGTCTCTACCTGCTCGCTCTCCCCGATCCCCCCAGCCAGATGGCAGTCACCTGTTGGCCGCAGGTCAGCCATGGCCACAGCCACTCCGATCTCCTCAGTCTGACCCTTCTGTCCAGTGGCAACGCTTTGCTCATTGACCCTGGCACCTTTCAATACGTAGGCAACGACGATGAGCGCGACCGGTTCCGTGCTACTGCGATGCACAACACTCTAGGAGTGGACCACCTCAGCCAGTCCGAACCCGCTGGCCCCTTCGCCTGGAAGCGCATCCTCCACGCCACAGCCGAGAGTTGGATCCAGGGCCAGCAGTTTGACCTGTTTGCCGGCAGTCACGACGGCTATTTGCGCTTGGCCGATCCAGTGCTCCACCGGCGCTATGTGGTCGCTCTAAGATCCGGGTTCTTCCTGGTCCGCGATGTCATGCTGGGAAGGGCAAAACACGATTTTGAGATCAACTGGCGGTTGGCGCCTGAGCTTCATCCCCTGGACTCGAACCGATTTTGCCGGACCGGCAGCCTGCAGGGCTTGGCCATCTTACATGCCGCGAAACACCACTGGACGCAGGAAAGCCTCCACTCTCCGTGGTCGCCTTGCTATGGAAAAAAGCAGGACTCACTCGTGTTGCGGAGAACCGCAAATCTCGCCGCCCCTGCCGAGTGTGCCACCCTCATCCTGCCTTCCTCAGACATCTCGAGCGTCTCGATTGTCTTTTCTTGGGTGCCGCAAAGCGCCGACTCCGCAGTCGCGGCTTACGCCTACAAAAGCGCTGACCGGGAGTGGGTCTTTCTGTTTGCAGAAAAGGGCAAGAACTGGGACAGCGGCCCGCTGGCCAGCGATGCCGAATTTGTCTGCTGGCAATTGCGCCGGGGAGAGACGGTGGAAGTTCTATTCGCCAACGGCAGCTTCGTCAGCATTCACCAGAGCCTCGTTCTGTCCTGCACCCGCACCGTCGCTGTCTGCGAAATGACGCTCGACTCCACCGGCCAGCGCTGGTTCTGTTCTGATCCTGATGCACTCCGGCGCTAAACGCCTGGCTGCATCCCCGATTCTATTCCTGTCGCACCGGTGCCGCCGTCCTGCCGTGCCCTTCCACCAGCGCGAGAAACTCTTCGCGTAAGTGCGGGCCGCATGCCAGCAAACCAGAGAGCAGGGGATTCCGGTTGTTGCAGCGCAACGGCTTGGTGTCGAGCGTGCCGACGAACCCACCCGCGCTCGCCACCAGCGCCGCGCCCGCGGCCACATCCCACTCGTTCTTGGGAGTCAGGGTGAACGTCACGTCCGCCAGCCCCGCCGCGACCAGGCCCAGCTTGTAGGCCACCGATCCCATGGCCTGGATCTTCAGCTTTCCGCCTTCAAATTCCTTCCACTCGCCCCGCTTCACTTCGCTGCGACTGGCCAGCGTCAAGGCGCCCTCCAGCGAAGTACGCTGGCTCGGCTGGGTAGCTTTTCCGTTGCAGGTGACGCCCGTCTCCAACGATCCCAGAATCAGCTGGTCCGTGGCCGGGTTGCAGATGCCCCCGGCAATCGGCACGCCGTCTTCGACTAACGCCACCGAGATGCAAAACTCCGGGATGCCCTTCACAAATTCTCTCGTGCCATCTAGGGGATCGACTACCCAGACCCTCTTTTTGTCGAGGCGTGTGAAATCGTCCACGCTCTCCTCAGACAACCAGCCTTCGCCGTCTCGGAGCAGGTTCTGCCGCAGCAACGCGTCCACCGCCCGGTCGGCTTCCGTCACCGGATCGTGTCCCACCTTGAACTCAGCCTCAATCGCGCCCGGCGTATAGCGGTTCAACACTTCGCGGCCGGCTTCCAGCGCCGCATGAATTCGGGACAGAATGTCGCTGTTCGATGTAGTCATGGGTTCTCGCAAGAAAAAATCAGGGAATCAGCATTCTCACCCCGGTGGCCAACAACACCACGCACAGGATCCTGCGCAGCCAGGGTAGGGGCACTCGAGTGCTCAAATGAGACCCCAGAATTCCCCCCGGTATGGAGCCGATCAGCAATGCCCCCACCAGCGGTAAGTTTACGTTGCCGATGCGATAGTGCAACGCGCTGGTGACTCCCGTCAGAAACACCGCGTGCACAATATCGGTTCCCACCATGACCCGCGGGTGGAAGCTGTAAAACAACAATAGGAGCATCATCACGATGCTGCCCGATCCCACCGACGTCATGCCGACCAGAACTCCCGACACCAACCCTATGAGCGTTATCCCGACGAACGATTTCATGGTTGGTGGACGATGGGAGACGCTGTCTTCAATCTTGGTCTGAAACAGCAACAAAATCGGAATGCAGACCAGCAGGATGCCGATCGCCATCTTAATGAACGTGTCCACGCCCGCGCCGTAAACGTTGCGCAGATGGTTCAAGAAAGCAACTCCGGCCACCGACCCGGGCATACTCCCCAGGGCCAGCGCCAGCACCACCTTCCGCCTCACTGTCCCTTTTCTCAGGTGCATGATGCTGGCGGGAATTTTCGTCGTGAAATTGAAAAGCGCATCCGAACCCACGGCAATGATTGGCCGTATGTGCAGACCGAAGATCAGCATCGGCAGCAGCAGTACGCCACCGCCTAATCCGGTCATGCCGATCAGCGTTCCTACAAAGAAGCCGATCAATACTTTGGCCAAGAGCAAAGACATCGAGTCGAATGCGCCCCTCAACTGCTAGAGATTACTGCTCGCGCTGGCTTGCGGCCTACGCTTGGTTGCGATCTACTCCGATGAAGCCTTCGCGCTCCAGGTGCAGAATGATTTCCTGCGCGGCTTCTTCAGCGGACAGTTGCGCAGTGTCGATCACCACCTCGGCGTTCGTCGGCGTCTCGTATGGGTCTGAGATTCCGGTGAACTCCTTGAGGATTCCCGCTCGCGCCTTGGCATACAGCCCCTTGCGGTCGCGCTGCTCGCACACTTCTACTGAGGTTGCGATGTGCACCAGAATAAATCCGCCCATCGCCTCAATGTTCTCGCGCACGAATTTCCGCGTGGCCTCGTAGGGAGCGATGGGAGCGCAGATCGCGATCCCGCCGTTCTTGGTGATTTCCGAAGCTACATACCCAATGCGCCGGATGTTGATGTCCCGGTGCTCTTTAGAGAAGCCCAGTTCGGACGACAGGTTCTTCCGCACCAAATCTCCATCCAGAATGGTCACCGGACGTCCGCCTACTTCCAGAAACTTGGTATGCAGAATGTTGGCGATCGTCGACTTCCCCGACCCGGAGAGGCCGCTGAAGAATACGGTAAAGCCCTGCTTGTGCCGCGGCGGATAGCTGCGCCGCAATTCCTGCACCACTTCTGGGTAGGTGAACCAGCTCGGAATGTCACGGCCTTCGTTCAACCGTTGCCGCAGCTCGGTTCCCGAAATGTTCAGTACACGCGCCCCCTTGGGTACCTCGTTGTCGGGCACGTATTGGTCCTGATCCTCCAGATACACCATCATGCTGAATGGCACCATGGTGACTCCCATCTCGGCTTCGTGCGTCTTGAACAACTCCTGGGCATCGTACGGTCCGTAGAATGGCTTGCCGTCTTTGTCGTTGCCCGGTCCCGCGTGGTCGCGGCCCACAATCAAGTGGGTGCAGCCGTGGTTCTTGCGGATCAGCCCGTGCCACATGGCTTCCCGCGGTCCCCCCATGCGCATGGCCAGCGGCAACATCGCCAGCTTCACCGTTCCCGCAGGGTACTTGGACATCAGCAACTGGTAGCACCGCACCCGCGTGTAATAGTCCACATCGCCCGGCTTGGTCATGCCCACCGAAGGATGGATCAGCAGATTCGCTTCCACCTGCTTCGCAGCCCGGAAGGTCAGTTCCTGATGGGCGCGATGTATGGGGTTTCGGGTCTGGAATGCCACCGTTCGCCGCCACCCCAGCCGGGCGAATTCCGCACGTAACTCAGCCGGCGTCAGCCGCAGTTGTTTGAAATCATAGTGGGATGCGGCTTGGCAACTCTCGACCGTGCCCCCTACGTACCAGCCGTTGCCCTTGTTGATCGCATAGTCGGCGCCCGGGTGCCGCTCGCTGGTGGTCCCAAATACTCCCTTGGCTTCCGCCGCACGGTCGGGCTGCCAGATGTCCTCCACGTGCAGCACCGCCAGCATCACCCCTTCGGGGTCGCGCAGCGCCACTTTGCTGCTGCCGGCAGTCAGCTTCTTGGCAAATTCTTCCGTGACGTCCAGGGTGATTGGCATCGGCCACAGCGTGCCATTCGCCAGCCGCATATTGTGGCAGACGCCCTCATAATCGGCTCGGTTCATGAAGCCTCGCAGCGGCGAAAAGCCACCGCTGGTCAGCAACTCTAAATCGCATAACTGCCGGCCCGTCATGTCCCACGAAGGCCATTCCCGGGATTGGGACTTAAGTTCAGCAGCTCGGTCTGCTCCAACCAGCAGATTGATTAGTTCTCCGCCATGCGGCGCAATAAGATGAGATGTTCCTTGGGTCAAATGACTGGACCTCCACCTTCTAAATGTTTTTTTAACTGGGTAAGGCTCCGCTTTATCCGCCCTGCCAAACACACTTTCCCTCTCGAACCTTGGCCACGCTGTGATTTTCGTCTTCCGCAGATCTAAGCAGTCTCTCGCAAGCGGTTCTTGAATCGAGGGTTACTGCCAAATCTGATTCTAGAAGGCAGACACCTTTCCGGAATGGCAAAAAGCGGCACTTCCAGTGTCAATCATCCACTGCGGATGCGTCAAGTGAAGCTTGCCGGCTTGTCGATGCTCCAAAATAATGTCACCCCCTAACTGCAACGATAAAATGTCACCCTCGCAGGATGGGGAACTTGAGCCAGCAGGAAATGCAGCGTTTGCGAGTGATCGAAAAAGCAGTAGATGGGCGGCTGAGCGTACGCAAAGCCGCTCGTCTACTGCAGCGCAGTGAACGGCAGGTGCAGCGGCCCGCGCTGTTGCCTCGGATTGGGGAAAGTCAGGTGCGGCTCAAGCGCCCTTCGGCCTCCCAATCGAACACCTGCGGCGGCTTGGTCCGGCCCTCCA
>JANYBT010000047.1 GCA_025360645.1 Acidobacteriaceae bacterium
GCTCCTAGTGTTGCAGGAACCAAGGCGTCGTCGAGGTATCCGACTTGAAGTACTCCAACAGCTGGTTGGCCACCTTCTGCTGGCCGATCGGGTTTGAGGGGTGCGTGCCGTCTTTGGACAAATCCTGGCAGGTCCACACCAGACCGTCGCGGCGGCCGAGCAATCCATTGGACCAGTAATACGGGCCCCATATCATTAGGGGCGCGACTACTGTGCCATTACTCGACTTGTAATTCAGGTTGTTCACGCCATTGATCTGGTCCTGGATCGCCCATTTGACTGCGAAACTAACCTCATAGGCGTAAGGCTCCGGATTGACGGTAGAGATTCCGTTGGAGTAGCCGGCATAGAAGCGGCTGGAGAAGTAAGCGATGGTCAGGTTGGGGAATAGAGTATGCAGATCGCGCGCCACCGTCTCATACTCGGACTGCAGAGTGGTGACATCGCTGGGGAACATTCCTGAAGCGATGCCGTCGGTGTCCTCGATCCAGGCGGCGACCACCTGCTTGGCAGTGACGTTGGAGTTCACCAGATAGTTGTTGAGGATGGTGTTCCAGTAGGCCGAGGTGGTGCTGGTGAGCTGGAAAGGAGTGGCTCCGCCCTGGGCGCCGTTGACGATCACCAGCTTCTTGTTCTTCGAAGGGTCGGCGTTGGCCAAGCTGACGAACTGGCCGAACTCATCGAGGGCGGTAGATTCGCCAACCCCGAGCAGCACATAGACGCCGTTCGGGTCGGGCAGGCCGTTGGAATTGAGGGCGGTGATTTGCGAACCAAAGGTGACAGCGTCGGCGTCGGTCTGGGCGGGCCGCACGTCGCTGCCATTGGGATAGAGTCCACCTTCAGAGCCTTGATAAGTTCCGGTGGCAAGGTCGTTGAGCGCGGTGAGCGGAGTCGAAGTACTGGGCACGTCGAAGAATATGGTGTTGCACGCCGCGCCGGTCTTGGCGGCCACCGCCAGAGTGAAGGCTTTGCTGGAGGTGCCGCTCCTGGCGTCCGTCACCTTGATGGTGAAACTGTAAGTGCCGGTTCCGACCGAACCGCTCAGCGTGCCGGAAATCAGCCCGGCGCTGGACAAATTTAGGCCGGAGGGCAAAGTCGATCCCGATGCCAGGACAAAGGTGAATGGAGAAGTACCTCCGCTAGTGGTCAAGCTGGCCTGGTACGCGGAGCTTTGAGTCGCCGTCGGCAGCGCGGTCAGGTTTGCGATGGCTACGGGCACGGAGGCTACTCCAACGCCGGTCATACTGACGCCATTGGCGGGAACCGAGTCATACACGAAGGTCATGACGCCAGTGTCGGCGTGCGCCGCGGTGGGCGAATACGTCACGTTGACGGCGACGCGTTGCCCGGCTTGGATTAAAACCGGCAAGGCCGTCCCGGAGGCCACGAAGTTAGGCGGCTTGATGTTAATGGCGGTCAGATTCATTTTAGTAGTGCCGGTATTTTGAATGTTGACCGTCTTGGTGGTGGTGGTGGTGCCAACGGTGGTGCTGGGAAAGATGAAGGAAGTGTTGTCGAGTGCCGCTACGGCGCTGGATTTCAGACCGGTGCCCTGGATGGCGACGTTGTTACTGGTGCCATCGTCGAAAGCCAGCACCATGTTGCAGTTGAAGGCCTGGGCCAGATCGGGAGCGAAGTACACCGAATAGTGGGTGATGCCTCCATTGGCCTGAATGGTGATGGGGGTCACGCCCGAGGCCAGCTTGTACTCGGGGCAAGTGAACGACACGCTGTTCACCTTGATGCTCTTGGTGTTGGCATTGGTCAAGGTGAAGGCGACAGTGGTCGCGACCAGGCCGACGTAGGTGCCCTTGAATGCGTAGCTGGCAGGAACCGTGGTGACTTGATTGGCGAAGCTGGACGAAGCCGCCAGACACAGCGAAGTCGACAGGACGGCAAAACGGAAGGTTGCGAGGAAATTCATAGTGATGACTCCCAGCTTACGGCGAACTCGTTGAATCGAGTCTAGCAGGAGACAGGGATTCGGGGCGCGATTGTTTCTGGGTAAGACCGGGCGCGGGGGTGGGCATGCATGGAAGCCGGACGCGGAAGTCGGGGAGCGGAAGTAGGCGACGGCTGCGTGATGACCTCAGGGGCTTTAATGCCCGGGGATTATAGGCGGCGTTTTCGGCGCGACTGAAGCCGCGCCCTACTCTCACTACTTTCCGCCCAAGGCTTGGAGTGCAGCAATTTCCTGGTGGACTTGCTTGAGCTGAGATTCGGCATCAGGACGGTAGTAGTAGTCGGATGGGAAGACGCTGAGGGCGTTGCTGAGAGCGGTTTCGGCATCGCGCAGGAGGGCAGACTGCGTTCGCGCTCCCCGAGTGCGTGCAGCGCGATGCCCGGATTGTCTTGCGTCGCGGCCCAGTTGAGTGGCACCTTGTCGCGGGTGTGCTCTTCGAGCGCGTGCTGGTAGGCGGTCACCGCCGCACGCAAATCCTCCGTCCAAAACTCCCGCTCCCCCAAGTTCTCAAGCGCATTGCCCAGATTGCTCTGAGTCGCCGCCCAGTCCAAAGGTACCTTTTCGCGGCGCCGTTCTTCGAGCGCCAGCTTGTAGGCGTACACCGCCGCGCGCAAATTCTCCGTCCCCGACTCCCGTTGGCCCAAAATCAAAAACGCGCCGCCCAGACCGTTCTGCGTCTCGGCCCATTCAAGAGGCACCTTGTCGCGGCGCCGTACTTCGAGCGCCTGCTGGTAGGCCGCCATCGCTAGACGCAAATTCCCCGTCCCCGACTCCCGCTCCCCCAAAATCTCAAGGGCGATGCCCAGATTGTTCTGGGTCATGGCCCAGTCCAGCGGAACCTCGTCGCGAGTCTGTACGTCGAGCGCCTGCTGGTAGGCGGCGACTGCCGCGCGCAAATTCTCGGTGCCCGGTTCCCGCTCTCCCAAATCTTCAAGCGCGATGCCCAGATTGTTCTGCGTCGTGGCCCAGAACAGCGGCTTTGAATCACGGGTCCAGAAGGTCAGAACTTCTCGAAGTTGCTTTGCGGAGTCCTTCAAGGCCTGGTTGTCCCCAGCCTGCGTGCCGAGAATTTCCAACGCTGCCGCCAATTCACAGGAAAGCTCAGCGCGGTTGTCCCCCGACCAGTTCGGGTGCGGCTTGGCGAGAATCTGCTTTACGCCCACGATGAAAGGCCGCAGCCGGTCCACCTGGTAACTGCCGCGCTGGTAGAGCAAGCCGGAACGACTGGTGACGACCAGGCCGACCACCGGGGGGATGTCGCTCCAGAGGATGGGCGGCAGGTTCAAGTCGGCATCCGACTGATAGCGCCCGCTGGCGGTGCCCGCGTCGCCCTGGGCGGAAGCCGTCCAGCTTAGTTGCAGAGCTTTCTTGCCGTTGACCTTGAGTACGGTTCCCCAGAACAGGGCATCGGCATGGCTTGTCTTCAGGTAATCCCGAGCCTGACTATGCCCAGCCTCGATGCCCTTCTCAAACGGGACATCCTCGGGAGGGGTGATAGTCCGGGGCAGGTGTCGCACTTCCACGCCTTGAAACTTGCCCAGCTCCTCAAACAACAAGCGCTCTTCCTGCTCGCCCGCATCGTTTCCAAGGTGAGCGACCAGAATAGTAAAGGTGTTGGACTTGGCCTGAGGGACCGGCTTACGCCGTAACCAGGTGAGGGCGGGTTGAACCAAGGGAAGCTTCTCGACCTTGTCCCATTTCCACCAGACCGCGCACGCAAACAAGAGCAGGACTCCCCACCAACGCTTTCGCGGATAGCGCGTGATGCGTTCGAACAGATCGGGTGGCGTTAGTATGGGTTCGTTCATGGTTCGGTCATGGTTCGGTCATGGTGCGGTTCGAGTTCGGCAGAGCGAGGATAGCAGACATTTACTCGCGAGGAAATCACAAAAGCGGGACAAATGGAGCGACGGGAGACGGGTCACTGCCAGCATCCGAGGATTAGTCGATGAGCGACTTAGAAGCTGCCTAGAGCTGGTTTCATAAATGGACTCGCGACGCAGTGGCTGGCTCCCACGGGGGCTGAAGCCCCGGGATTATAGGCGGCGTTTTCGGCACAGCTGAAGCCGTGCCCTACACAAAACCGGCTACGGGCGACGCGGCTGAAGCCTCGCGCTACACGAGTTTGGCTACGGGAGGCGCGGCTGTAAAGCCGTGCGCTACCCAAACCATTGCCCTACACAAGACCATTTATGAAACCACTTTTAACCGGCTGGCCTTACTTCTAACAGGGTGCCTTACTCGGACGCGATTTGGACGAGGCCGCTCGATTGCGGGGCATGGTGGATCAGGTCGGGGTGCTGCGGGGCGCGCCAACTGTCGAAGATGGACACTTGATGCACGCAGGAGACAGTACAGTGCGGAGCGCAGGATTTTTCGGTCAGGTATTCGCGGCGGATGTCGTTGATGGTGTACTTCTCCAGCGGGATTCCGGGATAGCCGCGCTGCTGCGAGCAGTAGTGCACCAGGCCGTCCTCGCAAATGTAGAGATAGCGGGCGCCGGCGCGGCATCGCCATTCGTTGGGGCGTCCGGTGGCGATGTTGTCCTGGAAAGCGTTGATGCGGGTGAAGCTCTTCTTCTCCATCGACTTCATCTCGTGGTACACGGCGCGCTCTTCGTCTTTCAGCGGCTGAAGCTGGCCGCCGCCATCGTGGATAATGCCAACCGTCGAACTAAAGCCGAGTTCGAGGGCGCGCTTGCCGATGGTCAAGGCATCTTGCGGATTGCTGACGCCGCCGCCCACCACGGAATTGATGTTCACGTGGAAGTCGGCATGCTCGGCCAGCAGTTGCAGCTTCTTGTCGAGGACCTTCAAGCTTTTCTTGGAGACGGCGTCGGGAGTGACGTTGTCAATGGAAATTTGCAGCCACTCGAGACCGGCGCGATTTAATTTCTGGATGCGGTCGGCGGTGAGGAAGTATCCGTTGGTGATGAGGCCGGCGACGGCCCCGCGGCGGCGGATGCGGGTGATGATGGCGTCGAGTTCGGGATGCAGCAAGGGCTCGCCGCCGCTGATGGTGACCACCGAGGTGCCGAGTTCGCCGAGCTTATCCACGCGGCGGAACATGGTTTCGATGGGGACGGGCTTGGAAAAATCGTCGTACTCGTTGCAGTATTCGCAGGCCAGGTTGCAGCGCCGGATGGGGATGATGTGCGCCAGCAAGGGGTGGTCGGTATCGGCAATAGCGTGCGCGACCATGGCTGCGCCCCGCAGGTTGCGATAGGCCGCCAGGAGATTGCGCCGCAGAGTGGTAGAGCTCGAAGGCATGATGGACAGTAACAATAATTAAAGCACAGGCGTACGCCAACGGCAGTG
>JANYBT010000049.1 GCA_025360645.1 Acidobacteriaceae bacterium
AACCTGCGGATCTGGTGGCGGAACTCCGCGAGGGCCTGGAAATCCGAATCGGTAAGAGTGATGTTCATGGCTGCGTGGAACTGCGGTTCGCGCGGTGATTCCTCTCAATCCTACATATATATCGTATCACGATATGATATCAAAATGGCCAAGAGCATTCCTGCAAGAGCATTCCTGGTGGGGCGCTGGCTTCGGCCTTCCTCAGCCATTTACAATGCAAAGTTCCCTGATTTTTTGAACTTTCTGTGTGAGGGGTGTGCCTGTGATTCCACGCTATACCCGGCCCGCGATGGGCCGCATCTGGAGCGAAGAAAACAAGTTTCGCAGTTGGCTGGCGGTGGAAGTGGCCGCGACTGAAACGCTGGCGGAGGCAGGAATTGTGCCCACTGAGGCGGCGCGCGCGATTCGCGAGAAGGCGAACTTCAAGGTCGAGCGAATCCATGCGATCGAGGCTGAGGTGAAGCACGACGTGATTGCATTCACTACCGCGGTGGCTGAGTTTGTGGGGCCGGAGTCGCGCTGGTTTCATTACGGGCTGACGTCCAACGATGTGGTGGATACGGCGCAAGCGCTGCAAGTGCAGCAGGCATCGGCGGTGATTGCCGAAGACCTGCAGAAGCTGGCGGCGGTGTTGGAGCGGCGGGCGTGGGAGTTCAAAGACACGCCGATGATCGGGCGCACGCACGGAGTGCATGCGGAGCCGATTACGTTTGGGTTCAAGCTGGCCAATTGGTATTCGGAGACGCAGCGGAACATCACGCGGTTCACGGCAGCCGCAGAAGACATGCGAGTGGGAAAGCTGTCAGGCGCGGTGGGGACGTTCGCGCATTTGTCGCCCGAGATGGAAGAGAAGATTTGCGCGCGGTTGGGGCTGAGGGCGGCGCCGGTGTCGTCGCAGGTGATTCAGCGAGATCGGCATGCGCACTACCTCGCGACGTTAGCGGTGATCGCTTCGACGCTGGATATGATGGCGACCGAGATCCGTCACTTGCAGCGGACCGAGGTGCGGGAGGCGGAAGAGTTCTTCAGCGAGAAGCAGAAGGGGTCGTCGGCCATGCCGCACAAGCGGAATCCGATTACCTGCGAACAGATCAGCGGGCTGGCGCGGGTGGTGCGGTCGAACGCCCAGGCGGGATTCGAGAACGTGGCGTTGTGGCACGAGCGCGACATTTCGCACTCATCGGCGGAGAGGATCATTCTGCCGGATTCGACCACGCTGGCGGACCACCTGCTGGCCAAGACCGCGAACTTGATTGACACCATGCTGGTGTATCCAGTGCGTATGCTGGCGAACCTGAACAGCACGCGCGGGCTGGTCTTCAGCGGGCAATTGTTGCTGGATCTGGTGGAGCACGGGGTATCGCGGGAGGACGCTTACCGGCTGGTGCAGAGCCATGCCATGCGGGCGTGGAGGGAAGACCTGGATTTCCGCGAGCTGGTAAGCAACGATGCGGCGATCAGCGGGCGGGTACCGCGGGAACAGATTGAACGAGCGTTCGATCTACGGCGGCAGTTGAAGAATGTGGACAAGATCTTTGCGCGAGTGTTTCCGGGCGGGCCTCCCAAGGCCTAGGAGCGCAGGCGAAAGCAAACAACTCAAGCGGCACGAAGTTCCCTGGACTTGAAGTTCGAGACGTCCGGGCGGGGCGGCTTGGCACACTCCAAATTTCGGCCTTGACAACAACGACCTCTATCCAGATAATACCTACTATAGTAATAGAGATTAAAGGGGTGCTGTAGTGAAGGTTTCGCAAAAAGGTCTGTACGCTCTGCAATCGCTGATGATGCTGGCCCGCCACCGGGAGCAGGGGGCCATCCGCATCCGCGACATCGCTTATGAAGAGAACCTGCCGGAGAAGTTCCTGGAATTGATTCTGCTGGAACTGAAGAATGCGCGCATGGTGGAGAGTGCGCGCGGAGCCAAGGGGGGATATCAGTTACGGCGAGCGCCGGAAGACATTCGCATCAGCGAGATCATTCGCCTGGTGGACGGGCCGCTGGCGCCGTTTGGCGATGCGGAATCACTGCGGGCATTGATTCACCGGGACGTGGAGCATCGCGCCCTGTATCAGCTTTTTCTCGAAGTGCGAGATGCCGCGGCCAAGATCCTGGACAACACCACGCTGGCGGACCTGATTGCCGGGCCGCTGAGGCGCGGGGCAACAATCAAGCGGGCTAGCAAGCGAAGCAGTGAGAAAACCAGCGAGCCGAGAGTGCTTCCTATGGTGCTGCGTGGGAAAACTGGCCATGAATAGGCGAACTGTTCTTGGAGTTTTCATGGCGCTGCTGCTGTCGGGCCAAGGCTGGGCGCAGGGGCAAACCACGATTCATGTTGGGGCATTTCCCAATATCACTCATCCCCAGGCTATGGTCGGCAAGGCCAACGGCTGGTTCGAGAAGGCGATGGGGCCGGACGTCAAGATCGACTGGAAGAGCTTCAATGCCGGCCCATCCGCGATCGAGGCTCTGTTTTCCGGGGCGATTGACATGGCCTACATTGGCCCCAACCCGGCCATCTCCGGCTATGTGCGTTCGAATGGCGAGGCGCTACGGATCATTGCCGGAGCCACTAGCGGGGGCGCATCGCTGATCGTGCGGAATGATTCCGGAATTGAGAAACCGGAAGATTTCCATCGTAAAAAGATTGCGTCGCCGCAACTGGGCAACACGCAGGATGTAGCGCTGCGGGCGTGGTTGAAGGCGCACGGCATGAGGTCCGCGGACAAAGGGGGCGACGTGCAGGTGGTGCCACTGGCTAATCCGGACCAGCTTACTTTGTTTTTGAAGAAGGAATTGGACGCGGCATGGGCGCCGGAACCGTGGGCGACCCGGCTGGTTCGCGAAGGCAACGGACGGCGGTTTCTGGATGAACGGACTCTGTGGCCCAACGGACAGTTCATTACGGCCCACCTGATTGTGCGCACAAAGTTCTTACAGGCTCATCCGGATCTGGTCAAGAAGTGGCTGGTCGCGCATGTCGAGTTAACCGATTGGATTAATGGACACCTGCCAGAAGCCAAGAAACTGCTGAACCTGCAAATTCAGCGCGAGACCGGCAAGGAGCTTGCGCCGGCAGTGCTGGAGGAAGCGTTCGGGCGTTTACAGGTGACTTATGACCCGTTGCGGAGTTCGCTGTTACAGAGCGCGCGGTCGGCGTTTGATGCTGGCCTCCTGGGGCGGCAAATGCCGGACCTGTCAGGCCTGTACGACCTGACTCCGTTGAACGCAGTGCTGGCGGAGAAAAAGAAAAAGGGGATCGAATGAACACTAGGCAAGGAGCGGTTCCAGAGACAGCAGGTTTGGATGATCCTTCGATTGCGGGCACCGGGGGGCGGGTTCGGGCGGCGGGCAAGATTTCGTTCATGCCGATGTCGCGCCAGGGAAATGAAACCCCCAAGCTGGCGCTCGAAGACCTTTGCCTGAGCTACAAGACAACGAGCGGAGAGCCGCTGGTAGCGCTCGACAACATCCGTTTGCAAGTGAAGCCGGGCGAATTTCTCTGCATCGTGGGGCCGTCGGGGTGTGGCAAGTCCACTCTGCTGCACTTGATCGCGGGCCTGCATCAGCCGACCTCCGGAAGAGTTCTGGTGGATGGTCATCCGGTGCAAGGGCCGGGAACAGACCGCATTTTGATTTTCCAGGAGCTAGGACTATTCCCATGGCTGACGGTGAAGGAAAACGTGGAGTTTGGCATGAAGATGAAGGGCGTTGCCAAGGCCACGCGCCGAGAGCAGGTGGAACGTTATCTGCGGATGGTTCACTTGTCGCAGTTCAAAGACAGCTATACCCATCAGCTTTCTGGCGGCATGCGCCAACGGGTGGCGCTGGCACGCGCTCTGGCCACCGAGCCGGATGTGCTGCTGATGGACGAGCCTTTCGCCGCGCTCGACGCACAAACCCGCGACCTGCTCCACGACGAGTTGGAGCGCATCTGGGCTGAAACCGGGCGAACGATTATTTTTGTGACCCACAATGTGCGAGAGGCGGTCCGGTTGGGGGGACGCGTGGTGGTGCTGACATTTCGTCCGGGACGGGTGAAGCGGGAGTATGTGATGGACATGCCGCGTCCGCGCCACATCGAGGATTCGGAAGTTGCGGGGGCGGCGCGTGAAATCCTGGGCGCCCTGCGGGAAGAAATCAACAAGTCTCTAGAGGAGCAGTACGGTCATGAAGCAGCTGTCTAAGCAAATAGTTTTCTATTCGGTCTTGATCGCGCTGTGGGTGGTGCTGGCAAAGGCGAAGATATGGCCGCCGTATATCTTCCCGACCCCATGGGGGGTGTGGGACTCGCTGAGGGCGGGATTTGCAGACCACAGTTTCTGGATTGCAATCGCGGTCAGCATGAGGCGCATGCTGCTGGGCTATGTCCTGTCGGTGGTGCTGGGAATGATCCTGGGTTTGGCGCTGGGGAGTAACAAGTTTTTGGAGCAAACGCTGGGCGGGCTGCTGGTCAGCCTGCAGAGTCTTCCCAGCATCTGTTGGCTGCCGTTGGCGGTTTTGTGGTTTGGGCTGACGGAGAAGGCCATTCTGTTCGTGGTAGTGATGGGATCCCTGCTCTCTGTCACCATCGCCATGGAAACCGGACGTCAGCAGATGCCCAAGATCTACGGCATGGCGGGACGCAATCTGGGCGCACGAGGCTTTCCCTTGTTTTGGTATGTGCTGCTGCCCGCGAGTCTGCCTTACATCCTGTCAGGACTGAAGCAAGGATGGGCCTTCGCCTGGCGGTCGCTGATCTCCGGCGAAATGATATTCGTGAGCCTGGGCCTGGGTCAGCTATTGATGATGGGCCGGGACTTGAACGACATGAGCCAAGTGATTGCGGTGATGCTGCTGATTATCGCGATCGGGTACCTGGTGGATGGGTTGGTATTTCGCACCATGGAACGGCGGCTCCAGGCGCGGTGGGGACTGTCGCCCGCCACGTAAGACACCGCTCGGCGCGGGCGAGTGGGGACGGCGGAACTCGCAACTACAATACAAAAGATTTGGGGCTTTCACGGCGAGGTGGAGATCGTGGGCTCCAGGGGGCGGCCGTCTAGTGAGGTCCTCCCCGGATGCATTGCAACAACATTTCAACTCAGGAGTCTCGACAAATGGTTTGGAAATTCAGATGGCTTGCGGTCGTCATAATGGCCGTGTCCGCCGCATCTTTGTTGGCAGCGCAAAGCATGCCTGCCGAATCAACCAAAGCTCGCAGGAAGAAGATCGCCCTCCCCGAGGTTCCGGCGGTGACGTCGGCTGACGTGCAGTCGCTGCGCGATGCTCTGGCCGCCCAGCAGCAGCAGATTCAGCAACTCGCGCAACAGTTGCAGCAAAACACGCAGGCGCTGCAGCAATCGCAACAGCAGATGCAGCAGGCGCAAGCGGCCGCAGCGGAGGCGCAGCAAAAGCTGAGCGTGGTGGACGCCCAAACCGCACAAGACAAAGACTCAGTTTCGCACCTCAACAGCCAGTTGGCAGATGTGCAAACCACTTTGACGAGTAACGCCCTGAGCAGTCAGGAGGAGCAGAAGCGAGTCTCCGCTCTGGAGTATCTGACGGGACGTTTCCGCTTGCAGGGCGACATTCGAGTGCGCGGGGAGAGCTTCTTTCAGCAAGGCGCAGTGGACCGCAATCGGGCTCGCATCCGCATCCGGTTCGGTTTCGACGGCAAGCTGAACGAAGACTTTTATGGCGGCCTAGCCCTGGCGACCGGTTCCCTGGGCGATCCGACCACGACCAACGAAACCTTCACCAACTTTTTTGATCGCAAGACGATCGGACTCGACCGCGGCTACATCACCTACAATCCGGTGGCGCACAAGTGGCTTTCGTTGACCGGGGGCAAATTCGCCTACAGCTGGCAGCGCACGCAGATTACCGGCGATCCCGACATCAACCCGGAAGGATTCACAGAGAAGCTTTCCTTCGACGTGCACCGCGTTCCCGGGGTGAAGAATGTTTACGTGCAGGGCATGCAGTTGTTGTTCAATGAAGCCCCGAAGGCCGCGGATTCCTATGCGGTAGGGGGACAGATTGGCGGCACGCTCAAGCCGCTTCCATTCTGGACGGCGACGCCGTCGTTCACCGTCTTGAACTGGCGCAACGTGGATGCAATTCTGAACGCATCCGCCTTTGCGGTGCAAGCCACCACGACTGGGAGCAGTAGTCTGACTACGCCGGTACCGCCCATCCCGGTGCCGGGTGAAGGTCCGGGCTGCGCCAAGGGAAGCGGCCTGCCGACGGTTCCGCCGTGCGCCTTCTCCCCGAACGGCCTCACCAACTCCACGTTTCTGGACGCATCGGGCAAGCCCCACTACTTGTCGGGATTCCTGTATGCCGACTTCATTCTCAACAACAAGTTCGAGACGAAATCAGAACGCCTGCCGGTCAACCTGCTGCTGGAGTATGAGGACAACTTGAATGCGGCCAACCACCCCAATGACAGCACGGGAGCGATCAACCCGTTGTTTGGGAAGCAGTCCAAGGCGTACCAGGCGGATATCAGTCTGGGGCAGAGCCGTAACCAGGGAGACATCCAGTTCGGATACGCCTTCTTGAAACAGGAGCAAGATGCAGTGCTCTCGTCGTTCGCGGAAAGCGACCAGCGTGCGCCGACCAACATCCTGCAACACCGGCTTTACGTGAACTGGAGGGTGAAGCAAAACACGGTTGCGGGCTTCACCTGGTGGCACGGCCGGACATTGAACAGCGGCCTGCAGAACTCGATTCTGGCGCCGGGAGTGGTTGCGGGCGCCACCGACAAGTACTTAAACCGCTTTCAGTTCGATTTGATTTATACCTTCTAACGAGGGGGAGAGCGCGCAAAATAGAAACGGGAGCAGAGAAATCTGCTCCCGTTTTTTGTGCGATGGGGCGAGGGCTAGGTGTTTTGCCGCTGCAGCGCCCGATCCAAAGTGTGGTCCAGCGCGGCTTTGTGCTTCTCGTATTCCGGCTGTGACACCTTGCCCTGTTTGCGGTCGATCTCGAGTTGAAAGAGTTCTTCTTTGAGCACATCCATCAGGCTGGATTGGGGCGCGGATGCGGGCCGTGCCGGAGGAAGGGGTGGCGTCGCGCTCAGCGCTGCATCGTAAGAAGTGCTGCTTGCGGTAGGCACGGCTAATGATTGCCGCATCCCGACCCAGACCGCACCCGCGGCCAAGACAAGGCAGAAGCCGCCCAGGATGTACCAGCGATATTTCTGCAGTGGATCGGGGGCGTCGATGGGGGGGCCGAGTCCGCCGCCGGGACGGGCGTCCCGACCCTGGGGCATGGCTCCGCCGCCTGATGCGCCACCCGGCGCGCCACCCGCTTGGCCCGCGGCTGCCTGGGAGTCATCCTGCAGGCGTCCAGTACCCGAAACCGTGAAGGAGACATCTTGACCGGGCTG
Organism: Acidobacteriaceae bacterium; assembly: GCA_025360645.1. Classification (GTDB taxonomy): domain Bacteria; phylum Acidobacteriota; class Terriglobia; order Terriglobales; family Acidobacteriaceae; genus JANYBT01. The sequence goes on from JANYBT010000049.1 coordinate 7,373, forward strand.
CGCCCGCGAGGCGACCTGAACCACCCCATCGGGAGTTTGCGGATCTGCCATGGACTCGAACGATGAGGCGGTGGCTGGCGCAAACTGCATGGACTTGGGCAGCATCACGACAAAGTGCTCGGCCGGGTAGAGAAGTTTGGGATCGATTTTCAACTTGCCAGAGTAGGGCAGGTGAAAACTAATCTGGAACTCAGTCTGGCCGGGACGCAAAGGGAAGATGAAAGCGAATCGGTTCTTCTCGCTCTGCGGCACGGCGGTGGCGTTGATCGGTTGGCCGCCGGCGGTGCGCGCCATCGCCTGATCGATCTGGGCGCCTTCGGGCATACGAAACTCAAAATTTTGATCGTTCATCTGGGTGCGCTGCGGGGCAGACTTGTTGTCCACCGCAAACAGGCGGATGCCCTGCAACTGGCTACCCTCGCTCTGGAAGCGCATGACGTCGGCGGTGACGCTGATGCCATCGACTTTCTTGGCGACGTCAAACACTTGCATCTCGACTGCGGTGGTTCCCGGAGGAGCCATCTTGTGATAGGTGACTTCCTGGTGAATGGCGCGGATGAGGTGAGGGCCACCCGAGTCTTTCAGGTCGAAATGGAATTTGCCACGGGCGTCGGTCTTGGTGCGGCCAGCCTCCTCCATACCCTGCGCCAGGCTGAGCAGAACAACGTCGTCGCCAGCGGCGGGTTTGTTGGTGGTGGCATTGGTGACGGTGCCCGAGATGGTTTCGGCGGCACAGCTAACGGCTGCAAGCGCGAGAAAAATTGCCAGTAATTTGAGAGAGCGTTTCAGAAGCGCCCTCCTTTCGGAGATTGGGTGGCGGCTTCCGCCGCTGCATTTTCGAGACGGGCGATTTCCGCAAGAATGGAGCCCGCTTCCTGTTCCAGCGAGGCGCGCAAGGACTGATAGTCGGGTGCGGAAAACTTGCCAGCCTGGTTTTCAAAATTGAGGTCGCGCAGGTTTTCATAGACCGCTTCTTTGCGCTCCTGCAGATAGGCCAGGCGGGTTTTGGTGACCCCTGTGACGATCACTCTGGGGGCGTAAAAGATGTAAAACAACGCGCCCAGGGTGATGACAGAGCAGGCGAGAATAATCATAGTTCGGTCTCCTTGCGGGCCTGGTCGCGGAAGCTGTTCGATTCAGGCGTGGGAAGGGGCGAGATGCCGTCCGCCAAGGCCGGGGCGGGACGGTTTTTCCAGGAGCGCACCACAAACACGACGAACGAGATGCCGAGGCCGAGGGCGACGAAAGGCGTGATCCAGGCTACACGATTGAAGCCTTTGTTAATGGGCGCCGCAACCACCGTGGGGCCGTATTTCTGCACAAATCCCTGCAGGGTGAGGTCGTCGTTGTCACCGCGTTCGAGCGCGGTCATCAGTTCTCCGCGCATGCGGTCTGAGTCACGGCAGCCGACATGGTTACACTCCAGCAGGATCTGGTTGCAGCCGCAGACGCACATCATGCGATGACCCAGTTCCTTGAAGTGGGCGTCATCCCCTGCGCCGACGAAAAATATGATCGCCAGGGACAGGAGCAGCGTGGACAAAATTGGTCGGCGCATCAGTCCCCCGCTCCCACGACTACCGGTTCCACCCGCACCGCAGCAGCGACGCGAACCGGCAAGGCGTTTGGAATCAAGGCCAAGACGGTTCCTATCAACATGACCCACACCCCGGCCCAGATCCACATCACCAGAGGATTGAGATGGGCCTTGATGATGGGGCGTCCGGTGTCGGGATTCTGGCCTTCGTACACCAGATACAAGTCTTCTTTGAAAGACGAGCGGTTAGCCACCATGGTCGCGGGCTGGTTGCTGGCGTGGTAAACACGGCGCTCGGGATAGAGAGTGTCAATCAGGCGGCCATCCTTTTCCACGTCCATGATGGCCGACTCGCTGCCATAGTTGGGGTTGTCGTCCTGAGTGTAGGAACGGCAAATGAGGGTGTAGGGGCCAAGCTTCATCTTGTCGCCGAACCCCATTTCCTTTTCCTGGTCCTGATTAAAGGCACCGCCGGCAAAACCAATGACGATGAGCACCACGCCGAAGTGGACGATGTATCCACCGTAGCGCCGGGTGTTGCGGCGACCGAGTTGCACGATGCCGGCGAACAAACTCTGTCCGGTATGGCTGCTGATGACGCGACCGCCGCGGACAAACTCAGAGGCGACGGTGAATGCCACCAGCGATGCCAGGGAAATCGTCATCAGGGAATAGAAGTAGGAAGCGTCTTTCCACGGACGGACTCCGAAAGCGATCATGAGCACCGCTACGGTCACAGCGCCGATGGCAGGCCACAAGAAGTTTCTCTTCAGGCTGTCGAGCGAAGTGTTACGCCAGGCCAGAAGCGGACCGACTGCGGTCAACAGCAGCAACAGCAGCGCGACAGGAATGTTCACGCGGTTAAAGAAGGGCGCGCCGACCGTGACTTTGGTGCCCTGCACCCACTCGGAAAGAATGGGGAAGAGCGTCCCCCAGAGCACGGTGAAGCAGGCGACGATCAGCAGCAGATTGTTGAACAAAAAACTTGACTCGCGCGAGACCAGCGACTCCAGCTTGTGTTCGCTCTTCAAGTGCGAGCGGTTCATCACAAAGAAGAAGACGCACACCGCAAAGGTGAGCGCCATGAAAACCACAAACCAGGTGCCGATGGACGATTGGGCAAAGGCATGGACCGAACTGACTACGCCGCTGCGGGTCAGGAAGGTGCCGAAGATCGAAAGCAGGAAGGTGGCGAAGATGAGCCACATGTTCCAGACCTTCAACATGCCGCGTTTTTCCTGCATCATCACCGAGTGCAGGAAGGCGGTGCCGGTAAGCCAGGGCATGAGGGAAGCGTTCTCCACCGGGTCCCATCCCCAGTAGCCGCCCCAACCCAGGACGTTATAGGCCCAGTGCGCGCCGAGGAAAATTCCGACGGTGAGGAAGCCCCAAGTGACCATGGTCCAGCGGCGGGTGATTTGAATCCACTTCTCGCCGGGGTAGCGCATGACTAACGCAGCCAGGGCAAAAGCAAAGGGGATAGTAAAGCCCACATACCCCAGATACAGCATGGGCGGGTGGATGACCATCTCAGGATACTGGAGCAGGGGATTGAGGCCGTTTCCATCCGGCGGAATGGCGCCTTCGACAATGGCAAAGGGATGGGCCGCGAAATTCAGCAGCAGCAGAAAGAAGACTTGCACGGAGGCGATGATCACCGAGGCGTGAGCGAACAGCTTCGGATCGGTACGATAGCGCAGGCGGAGAACCAGCCCATACGCCGACAGCAGCAGAGACCAGAACAGCAGCGACCCTTCCTGTCCCGACCACAGCACGGCAAACTTATAGGCAATCGGCAACTCGCGGTTGCTGTGATGAAGAATGTAGGCGATGGAAAAATCGTCCTGGAACGCGGCCGTGACCAGCAAGGCGGCGGCGAGTGCGACTGCGCCAAACACGGCGATGCCGGCGCGCCGCGAGGTTTCTCCCAAGCCCTCCGAACCGGGCCGCAGTAAAGCTACCAGTCCAGCCAGGAAAGAGTATCCACTCAGCGCGAGCGCGAGCAGAAGCACGAAGCTACCTACACTGCTAATTGGTGACATTGGGTTCCTACTTGTATTTTTTCAGATGCCGAACCGGGGGGCAAGCAGAGGAGCGGGGGAATTCCGCCGAAGCAGTATCCCCCACTCGCTGCATAACCAAACTTTGCGTGTCAAGAAATCTGAACGCTGGCAACCGCCAGCAATTAGCGGGAGCAAGTTGACGACCAGACTCCCCAGTTAAGCACGTTGGGCGTTGTGCCGCGACAGGATTTCATATTCGGCCATTGCCCAATTTTCGCGGTCGAGGCCACGTGGCCGACCGCGTTCTTCCCAGATTTCGTACGCACGACGGCGTATTTGCTCGTCGATGTTAATGGGCACAACGTTGTGTTTCGCCGTCTTGCCGGCAGGCGGAGTGGTTATGTTGAGCGATTGCTTTTTTGCAGCCACGACCGTCGCAGCTTGCAACGGATCCTTCGTTTCACTCTGGGCTGCGGGCGCAAGTGCTACGTGGATCGCTTCAACGGGGGATGCCTCCGCTTTCTTCGTGCTGCGGGGCGCTGGGGTGGGGGTGTTTTCACCAGTGCTTTTCTTGCGTGTCATCATGTACTCCTTACATGTTCCGAGGTTTAGGATTATCCCGAATAGACGGTGCAACCACATACACTTGTCCTTCTGGGAAGGCCACCTCGTTGAGTTTTGATTGTGACTCTATAATAAACGATTTGGTCGAAAAAAGGGTCGAGCATGCGCGCGGCGCCTGGTATCCTTGCGCACCGCCCGGGCCAATGCCAGAGTCATGCCCAGGTTGACCGGAAGCCCGCACGGGCGATATTGTCTTGAAGTCCACAAGGGGGCCATTTTGACACGATTTGACGCAATTTCACGTCCATTATTCGTTTTCACACTCATACTGCTGACGATCACTGCCGCCCAGTTCGCCTCGGCGGAAGGGCCCTATCAACGCGGTTCTTCGAATACCGTGACTGCCGACCCCGCGGTGAAGCGACCGCCCACGACGCCTTGCGTGGTGAACCTGTTTACGAGTCTGGAATTCGCCGACTTCAATGCGAAGTCGTTTACTTACAGGCCTCCCGCCGCGTGCCAGGGGCCGTGGGCGAAAGTGGTTTTTGAGGCTGACGTGAACGTAACGGCCGGGGTTCAGTTCGACCGCACCGCCAACTTCTGGATTGGCGGCGCCAACATATATTTTGGGACCACCGCCGAGCCCGGTTCCAACCTCGGGCCGTCGTGGCATGTGGAAAGCGATCTAACGGACTACAGCCCGTTGTTCAACGTAACGCAAGCAGGCCAGGCCGACATCTTCAACCTGGTGGACAGCACCTATACCGGCATCATCTACAGCACCGCGAACCTGGAGTTCTATCCGCTCTCGGCGGGACAGACGGCTCCGGTGACGGCCGATGCGGTGTATGCGCTTTCCGCGGGACCGGACGGCGGCACCGTCGCGCTGTCCACGACGACCAGTTTGCTCAGCCAGACGTTGACGCTGCCCATGAACATCGAGCGCGCCTATCTCGACGTCTATGCGCAGAGCCAAAGCGGGGACGAGTTCTGGTACACCTGCGTGCCCAACGATGTTTCGAGCGAGCTGTTCAGTTGCGGCAATACCGGGTTCCGCGAGGCTGAGGTAACCATTGATGGGACGTCGGCTGGGGTTGCGCCCATCTTTCCGTGGATTTTCACAGGCGGCATTGATCCCTATTTGTGGTTTCCGCTGGCGGGAACGCAGACCCTCAACTTCACTCCCTTTCGGGTTGACCTTACGCCCTTTGCAGCGACTCTGAGCAATGGGCAACCGCACACCGTCGCGGTCAGCGTCTATAACGCGAACAACTATTTCTCGGCCACCGCCAGCCTGCTGGTCTATGAAGACCACGGTTCCACCCAGGTGACGGGGGCGACCACGCGCAACACAATTGGAGCCGGACCCAATCCGGTGGTCGCCGAAAACCTGATCAACAACAACGGCAACGTCAATGGCACAGTGAAGGTCACGTCTTTGAGGAACTACGAAGTGGCGGGTTACGTGAACACGTCGCACGGGCTGGTGGTGACCCAGATTGACCAGAAGAACAGTTTTTCCAATGCGCAGGGATTTCACATTACGACGCTGGCCTACATCCAGAACATTGCTCAGAACACTACGGTGACCACCACCACTCGCACCACTGAGAACGGAGTGACCAGCGAAGCCGATGCGCAATATAACTTCCCGCTGGTGGTGGACATTGCACAGAGCTTCAAGCCCTCGGGCGCGGGTTCGCTGCTTACTTCCATTCAGCAGGAATATCAGCGAACGGAGACGGACCTGACCAACGGCGTTCCCACCTATCGCAATTCACTGATCTACAAGACAGATCCTACCGATACTCTGTTAATCTCGGGCGGATCGATCGTGGGCAACGTGGCGCAGTCGAGTTCGCAGCAGTATACCTACAGCGATTCCACCGGCGCGTGCTATGACCTGACCTTGACCGCATCCAAGAACGTGCTGACTGGGGTGCAGCCGGGGTGCGGGAGGAAATAGATTCGCTGAGTAGATTTCGCTAAAACGATAAAGGCGGCTGAGGAAACTCAGCCGCCTTTGGCTTGTGCGACGGTTCTAATCTTCGCCGGCGGCGAACGAGGCTGCCACTTGTCCTTCCGGCCACGCCAGGGGCGGCGGGACGCGGTCAGGGACATTCAGTTCGGGCATGGGTTTGGCAGAGAACAGCAGGCGGCAGGGTTTGGAGAGCCAGCGTGCGGAGAGCCCGGACCAGGAGACGCGGGCGCTGTCTGTGGCGATGCCGGTATCGGCGTACATCTGGCGGTAGATCTTCGAAATGAGTACGAAGGCCAGACGGCCGCGGCTCGACTTGATGAAGCTGGAACGTTTCCAGATGGAGGGGAGGCTGTAGAACTTGTCCCACACTGCCTGGGTGCGCGAGCGAATTTCTTCCGCGGACATGACCGGATGGTCCCAGTACAGCTTGGGCCGGTGTTCCTGGGGGATCAGCCAGCGCCGAGTCAGGGGTACGCCCGCAATTTTTGGCGGGTCCGGGCCGAGTAGTTTTTCCCAGCGGATGAAGTCGACCGTGCCCGGGTAGGGGCTGAGGGTGACGAACTGGGCAAAGGTCAGGTCGGCGCTGAGAGCGGCCGCCGCGGTGGCGTCGAAGGTCTCGGGACGGTCGCTGGGCAAGCCAAAGATGAACGACCCCAGCACGTGTACGCCGTGACGGCGGAAGGTGCGGAGTTGCTGAATCAGGCTGTCGCCGGAGAGATTGAAATCCTTGTAAACGTCTTTGAGCCCAGCCGGAGTGACGGCTTCCACGCCCACCAGCGCCCCCTTGATGCGAGCCGCTTTCATGGCATCAAGAAACGCGGTATCTTCCGCCGCTTCCATGGTGATTTGAGTGAAGAAGACCATGTCGTTAGGAAGCTGCGAAAGGCGGGACATCAACTCGAAACGCTCATCGCGGATGCGGCGCAACTCCGCCAGGCGCGGCGCGTTCTTCTGCTCTTCGGCGAGGCGCAGGTCGGTGAGAGTGACGGGATAGAAATTATCGTCGGCCAATGCAATGAAACGGAAGCCGAGGCGACGCAACTGGACGATCTCTTCGATCACAACATCGGAAGCACGCTGCCGGGGACGCTGGCCATCAGTGCGCCAGACCGAGCAGAAGGAACAATGCTTGGGGCAGCCGCGGACGGTTTGCACAGAAGCCCACATGTAGCGGCCGGGCGGGATGAGGTCCCAGCGGGCGGCAACAAAGTCGCTGGCCTCGATCTGGCCGCCGATATAGAGCGGTTTGGGGACGCCGTTGCGGCAGTCGTCCAAGGCCCGCGCCCACGCGAGATCGCCATCGCCTTTGACGACGCAGTGCGCGCCGCCGAGTTCCATGGCTTCTTCGGGATAAAGGGTGGCGTGAATGCCGCCGAAAATTACATAAGCGCCTTTGTCGCGCGCCAACTTGCCAATCTCATAACCTCGCAAAGCGTTGGCGGTGTGGATGCCGATGCCGACGGCGTCTCCCGCTTGAATAGTGGCGGGGTCGATCTGTTCGAGCGTCTCATCCACCAAAATGGGATCGCCGTAACTTCTGGGGGTGGCAGCGGCGAGGACATACTGCCAGCGCGGGGTGATGACCGCGGTGCCGAACGACACACTGCTCGGGTTGATCAGACGGACTTTCAAGCGATGCAACTCCTTTTCCCGCTCATCGCCCGGAGACAGTACAAGACTGCCCCGCGGTCAGAGCGACGGACACGGGCTCCGTCAAGTTCTTCGCATGAGAGGCAGGTCGAGCTGCCTCTCAATGTATCGCGAGGAATGAGACAGTTCACCTCGCTTGGAGATTGGTGAGCCAACCTATATGAAAACCCACAGAATCCCAAGAGAGTTGCAAGAAGACTAGGCGCAAGGGGGACGGTTGTCAAGGCAGTCTTCGGAGGTTGTAGATGCTCCAAGATAATGTCACCCCCTAACTGCAACGATAAAATGTCACCCATCGCAGGATGGGGAACTTGAGCCAGCAGGAAGTGCAGCGTTTGCGAGTGATCGAAAAAGCAGTAGACGGGCGGCTGAGCGTACGCGAAGCCTCCCGTCTGCTGCAACTGAGTGAACGCCAGGTGCAGCGCCTCAAACGCTGTTATCAGCCCGATTCGGCCGACTGGGTGCACCACGGCAATCGCGGACGATCCCGATGGCATGCTCTACATCTATCGCGGGGACTCTGTGTTGCTCACGCTGCCTCTGCCGCTGGAAGAACACGCCGATCGCCGCTCTGCTCCACGCACCACGGCGCAGAAACGAAAAACCCAGATGCCGCGTATCTACAACCTCTCCGGTCGCCCCGCTTTAGCGACCGTTACTTAATCAATAAGGGGGTGACAGAGTCTCGTTGCAGTGCATACGACATTTTCTGGTTGCAACAACTGAAAGATGTTTTCAGAGGTCGGTGGCACAAGTATTTTATAGGAAAGGAAACGGGGAGGTGTTCGCGCGCCTGCTTCGGTTGGTGTAGCGTTGACGTTTGCGCTTGCCGTGCCGGTGAGGGCGGCGAGGGCAATCTTGTTCGCGGGGAACCCAATTTCATGATCAAACTTCTGCTGGCGCTTGGTGGTTTCGTTCTTCTTGGTGGGCTGACGCAGTCCGCCTCTGCCCAAACCGGTATTGATGCCCGCCGCGAACAACTCAAGGCGTTCCTCAGCCAGGAGTGGGAACACACCATGCAGGTGGCGCCCGAGTTCGCGACTTTCGTGGGCGACAACCGCTTCAACGACCGGCTGAGCGACTACTCCGCTGAAGCCGTGGCTCACGAACTGGAACATACCAAGGACGCGTTGAAGCGGCTGGAGGCGATTGATACCGCGGGGTTTCCCGAAGCGGAGAGGCTCAACAAAGAATTGATGCTGCGCGGCTTCCGCGACGATCTGGACTCGGCGAAGTTCAAGCACTGGGAAATGCCGGTGACGCAGTTTGGCGGCCCGCATCACGAGTACGCTTCGCTGGCTTCGCAAACGCCCTTCCATACGGTGAAGGACTATGAGAATTACCTGGCGCGGCTGCATCAGTTGCCGCGAGTGTTTGAGCAGGTCACCGCCAACATGCGTGCGGGCATGCGCGACCACTTGATGCCGCCGAAATACCTACTGGAGAAAGTGACGCCGCAGGTGCTGGCGATTGCAGATAGTCCGCTGGACGCCAGCCCGTTCACCGAGCCCATACAAAAGTTTCCTGCGGAGATTCCGGAGGCGGAGCAGAAGCGCCTGCGCGCAGCGGTGGAGACGACGGTGAAGACGGAACTGACGCCGGCTTACCACAAGTTTGCCGAGTTCGTCCGCAGCGAATACGCTCCGCAGGGCCGGACGGAGCCCGGAGTGTGGGCCTTGCCCGACGGCGACGAGCGCTATCGCTATGCGGTGCGGCAGCAGACCACTACCGACTTGACGCCGGAACAGATTCATCAGTTGGGATTGAACAGCGTTACCGAAATTGAGCGCGAGATGCTGAAGGTGGCGAAGGCGCAGGGCTTCAAGGACATTCAGAGCTTCAATGAGCACATCCAGAAAGATCCGGCGCTACACGGCAAGTCGGGCCAACAGTTTCTCGATCTTTACACCCACTACAAAGACCAGATGTACGGCAAGCTGCCGGAGCTGTTCGGGCGGCTGCCCAAGAACAAGCTGATCGTGACGCCGATGGAATCGTACCGGAGCGCGGATGGCGTGCCCGCCGACTACTCGATTGGCGCGGGGGACGGGTCGCGGCCGGGAAAGATCAATGTCAACGAATATGCGCCGGAGAAGCGCTTATGGCTCAACGTGGAGGCGATTGCGTATCACGAAGGGGTGCCGGGACATCACTTGCAGTTCTCCATTGCATCGGAATTGACGGACCTGCCACCGTACCGCAAGTTTGGCGTGAACTACAACGCGTACTCGGAAGGCTGGGCGTTTTATGCGGAGCGTTTGGGAAAGGAAGTTGGCTTCTACCAGGATCCGTACAGTGAATACGGGCGGCTGCAAAACGAAATGTGGCGCGCGGTGCGTTTTGTGGTGGATACCGGAGTGCACTCCAAGCATTGGACGCGGCAGCAGATGCTGGATTATTTTCACGCACACACCGCGATGGACGAGCAGAACATCAACACCGAGATTGACCGCTACATCGCGTGGCCGGGGCAGGCGCTTTCTTACAAGGTCGGCCAGATGAAGATCCTGGAATTGCGCGCGCGGGCGCAAAAAGAGCTGGGAAGCAAGTTCGACCTGCGAAGCTTTCACGATGCGGTGCTGGACCAGGGGCCGTTACCGCTGGATGTGCTGGAAGCGAAGATTGAGCAGTGGATCGCGGCGCAAAAGACGAGCCACGGAGGCTAAAGCCCGCACTTTTCGCGGGTGCGGGTGGCACGGCTGAAGCCGTGCCCTTCCACTAGATCATTGTCGGGTGGCATGGCATGAAGCCATGCCCTTCCACACGATCATTTCGGGCGACACGGCGGAAGCCGCGCCCTTCCACACGACGCCCGAAGAAATCTACTGGACGGAACTGGCGACGCTGGAAAATACGGTGTTGGCGTTGGAGCCAATCAGACGGATGGTGCCGACCACGAGCACCAGGATGACGGCGAGCATGACGGCATATTCCGCGATGTCCTGACCCTGTTCTTCCTGCCACAACTTCCCGAAAAACTGCCGCATAGCTCCTCCTGGGGGAATTAGTACAACGCGAACCGTACACGATCAAGATGGTTGCAATGATGCCGCGAGAGTGACCAGGTTGTCAATGGAAACCGCGTCGCAACGTACCTTTCTGGTCAGCCATTTTGAAACGGTTCTTGGCGGCGGCGTTTGCCTACATGGTTCCAACAGGGGGCGTGGGGGCGGGCGTGATGGCGGCGCGATGCGGCTGCATCAGTTGGGTGGCCGAGCGCAGAGCAAAGTCGAGAACGCGACCGGGCAGCACGCCCAGGTAGAGGGTGGCGAGGACGCTGAGGGCCAAGGCCACTCCCAGGCTGGCGGGAATGCGACGCACGGTAATTTCGCCCTTGGGTTCCCGCATGTACATCATCACGATGATGCGCAGGTAGTAGTAGGCCCCGATGGCGCTGTTGAGCAAGCCGATGAGAGTGAGCCAGACCAGGCCCGATTTCAGGGCCGCGCTGAAAACGTAGAACTTGGCAAAGAACCCGCCGGTGATGGGGATGCCGATGAGCGAAAGCAGGAAGATGGTGAGGGTGGCGGCCAGCAGGGGAGAGCGGCGTCCCAGGCCGGCGTAGTCGGCGAGAGTGACGTAGCGTTCTTCGGCGCCGGCAAAGTGGCTGACCACGGCAAACGCGCCCACGTTCATGGCGGCATAGGACGCGGTGTAGAACATGGCGGCGGAGATGCCGGGGCCGGGCTGGGCGGCGAAGGCAACCAACAGATATCCGGCGTGAGCGATGGAGGAATAGGCCAGCAGGCGCTTGACGTTGTCCTGCACCAGCGCGCTGAGGTTGCCCAGGGTCATGGAGAGAGCCGCCGAAACCCAGATCAGCCAGAAGCGGCCGGGCGTGTTGATCTCAAACATCACGCGCAGCAAAACGGCAAAGGCGGCGGCCTTCGACCCAGTGGACATGAGGGCCACGATGGGGGCGGGCGCGCCTTCGTAAACATCGGGTGTCCACACATGGAAAGGTGCGGAGGCCACCTTGAAGCCGAGGCCGACGAACATCAGGGCCACGGCAACGTAGGCGAGCCTGGGTACGCCCTTGGCCTGCAGGGCCTGGCTGATGGCAGTGATGTTGGTGGAACCGGTGGCGCCGAACATCAGCGCGACACCGTAGAGGAAAAAGGCGGTGGCGAAAGAGCCGAGCAGAAAATACTTGAGCGACGATTCGCTGCTGGAGGCTTCGCGGCGGCGGAATCCGGCCAGGACATAGCTGGAGATGGAGGAGATTTCGAGCGCAATGAAAATCAGAACGAGTTCCACGGCCGACGACATCAGGGTCATGCCTACCGCACCGAATAGGATCAGCCCATAGTATTCGCCGGCGCGAATGCGCTGCACCGCCATGTACTCATAGGAGGTGAGGATAACCACAGCGACAATGGCGGTGATGAGCACGTGGAAGAAGACGCTGAAACTATCCACGCGAACCATGTTCCAGAAAGCGAGCCCGGGAGATTGAGCCATCCACAGGCTGGCGCCGAGACCGCACAGTGCACCCAGCAGGGCGATTCCGCCGAGGGTTTTCCGGCTGCCCTCATCGTCCAGCAGAGGGTCGAGCACCATGACGACGAGGCCGAAGAACGCGAGCACGAGTTCGGGCAGGATGCGGATGTAGTCAGCGACTTGGGGGATGGTCTGCGTCATTGGCCCGCCACCTTGCTGAGAACATCGGAGAAGGGAAGCAGAGCGGTGTGCACGGCAGGGTCAATCATGTTGAGCCAGAGCAAAGGCGCGACTCCCATTAGCAAAGCAGCAGCGGCGGCGGGCAAGAGGGCAGCGGTTTCGAAGCCGGAAAGATCGGGCAGGGCCTGGTTTTCCTGGTGCGTGATTTTACCAAAGAAGGTGCGCTGATAGAGCCAGAGCAAGTAGCCCGCGCTCCAGATGATGCCGGTGGCGGCGACGATGCCATAGAGGGCGCGTGCCTGGAAAGCGCCGCTCAAGACCAGGAATTCGCCGACGAAGCCGTTGAGCAAGGGGAGTCCGGCAGATGCGAGGACGATGAAAAGGAAGAACGCGGCATACCTCGGCATGGGCGTCGCCAGTCCGCCAAAGTCCTTGATCTCGTAAGTGTGGCGGCGCTGGTAGAGGATGCCAGCCAGCATGAACAGCGCTCCCGTAGAAACTCCATGGGCCAGCATGACGAAGACTGCGCCATCGAGACCCACCTGGGTGAAACTGAAGATGCCGAGGACAACAAATCCGAGGTGACTGATGGAAGAGTAGGCGATCAGCTTCTTCATGTTGGGCTGGACCAGAGCGACCAGCGCGCCATAGACGATGCCGACGAGCGCCAGCGTGATGATCCAAGGGGCGTTGCGGCGGGCTTGCTCAGGGAACAGGCCGAGGTTGAAGCGCAACATGCCGTAGGTGCCCATCTTCAGCAGCACGCCCGCCAGCATCACCGAACCTGCGGTGGGGGCTTCGACGTGAGCGTCCGGCAACCAGGTGTGGAAGGGGAACAGAGGAACCTTGACCGCAAAGGCGATGAAGAACGCGAGGAAAAGCCAGGGCGCGGCGGAAAGGAAGCCAGCGACCTGGCCATGACTGATGGCGGACTGGAGGGTGGTGAAATCGAAGCTACCGGTCTTGGCATAGAGCCACAGAATCGCCGCCAACATGAAGACCGAGGCGATCATGGTGTAGAGGAAGAACTTCACCGCGGCATAGACTTTGCGGCCGTGCCCGTACATGCCGATCAGCAGGGCCATCGGGATGAGAGTGGCTTCCCAGAAGAAGTAAAAGAGGAACAGGTCGAGCGAAGTGAATACGCCGATGAGGGCGGTTTCCAGGACCAGCAACAGGATAAAGAATTCTTTGACACGCGAATCTATGGACTTCCAGGAAATCAAAACACAGAGCGGGGTGAGGAACGTGGTCAGGACCACCAGCCACAGGGAAACGCCATCCACAGCCATGTGGTAATGGATGTTGGGAGTGGTGATCCACTGGCGCGACACTTCGAATTGGAAGCCGCCCTGGCTGCGATGGAAGTGCGCCGGCAAGTGCAGGGAAACCGCGAAGGTCAGCAGGGTCACGACCAGCGCCAGGATGCGAATGTCACGATCGCGGCGCGGGCAGAGAACCAGTAGAAGCGCACCAGCCAGCGGGATAAACGTCACCAGGGTGAGGATGAGGCTGTTCAGGTTAGCGAGGGTCATCGCACACCGGCCCAAATTATGTAGGCGATGACGGCGGCGGCGCCTGCGGCAACCCATCCGGCGTAGGAACGTAAGTTGCCCGACTGCATATGACGCACCGAATCGGAAACGTGGCGAGCGCTGTCGGCTGCGACGTTGACGGTGCCGTCAATGGCGGCCTGGTCCACGCCGTGCCACAGAACAGTGGTGGAACCTTTGAGCAGCGGCTTCACGAAGACTGTGTTGTAGAGATCGTCCACGTAGTACTTGTTGTAAACCGCTGTGTAAACGCCGCCCAAGCTGGCGGCGATGCGCGCGGGAAGCGCAGGCTGGCGATGATACAGGAACCAGGCCAGGAAGAGTCCGGAGACCGCGGCGGCGATGGAGATTCCCATCAGCAGAGTTTCGGTGGAACCGCCAGTCTCCGCCGCAGACTCGGCCACACTAGCCGTCAGCCCGGAGTCAAACACCGGGGCGAGGAAGCGCTCAAAGCGACCGCCAATAGCAACCCAGCCGCCGACGAACGACAGCACGGCGAGAATGGCGAGCGGAAGAACCATGATCATGGGGCTTTCGTGGGGCGTGCCGTGACCATGGCCGTGATTGTCGTGAGCGTGAGGGTCGGGCGCGTGCGAGTCGTGCGCCGCGGGTTCGGTCGCTAGCTTCGCTTTGGACGATGGCTGGGCTCCACGGTATTCGCCGAAGAAAGTCAGAAACCATAGGCGGAACATGTAGAACGATGTGATGAATGCGGTAACGACGCCGATCAACCAAAATACCCAGCTTCCATGCGGGCTGGAGTAGGCCTTCCACAGAATCTCATCCTTGGAAAAGAACCCGGCCAGCGGAGGGAAGCCGGCGATGGCGAAGGTTGCGACGGTCATGGTCCAGAACGTCCAAGGAATATATTTGCGGAGGCCACCCATGCGTCGCATGTCTTGCTCACCGCCCACCGCGTGAATGACCGAACCGGCGGCCAGGAACAACAGGCCTTTGAAGAAGGCGTGGGTCATGAGGTGGAAGACGCCGGCCGAGTAAGCTGCCACGCCGCAGGCCATGAACATGTAGCCGAGTTGCGAGATGGTGGAGTAGGCCAGGACTTTCTTGATGTCGGTTTGGGCGATGCCGATGGTGGCGGCGAACAGCGCGGTCAGAGTGCCGATGATAGCGACGACGGTCAAGGCCGAGGGAGCGCGGTCAAAGATCAGGTGGGAGCGCGCGACCATGTACACGCCGGCGGTCACCATGGTGGCGGCGTGAATCAAGGCGGAGACCGGAGTGGGGCCTTCCATGGCGTCGGGCAGCCAGACGTAGAGAGGAATCTGGGCCGACTTTCCGGCGGCACCGACCATCAGCAGTAGGCCGATCGCGGTCAGCAGGCCCGCACCCGCAACTTCCGGCTGCAGGGGACGAATCTGCTCAAACAGTTGCGCGAAGTTCAGAGTGTTGAAGTGCTTGATCAGCAGGAAGAGCGCGATGAGGAAGCCAAAGTCGCCGATGCGGTTGACGATGAACGCTTTCTTGCCCGCCGAAGCGGCGGAGTCTTTGGTGAACCAGAACCCGATGAGCAGATACGAGGACAGGCCGACGCCTTCCCATCCGATGAACATCAACAGATAGTTGCCGGCCAACACCAGGGTCAGCATGAAGAACATGAACAGGTTTAGATAGCTCATGAAGCGGGAGAAGCCGGCGTCGTCCCACATGTAGCCGATGGAATAGAGGTGGATGAGGAAGCCGACGCCGCTCACCACCAGCAGCATGAGCAGGGAAAGTTGGTCGAGGAAGAAGGCGAAATCCGCCTGGAAATTGCCGGCGCGAATCCAGGGCGAAAGCAATTCGAGATGAGGCAGGCTGAGCGAGGAGATTTGCGAGGCGACCCAGAGAGCCATGGCGAAGGCGGCGCCGCTGAACGCAACGGCCACGCCGGATACCGCGTGGCGCGAGCAGCGGCGTCCCATCAGGCCGTTGATGGCAGCGCCAACCAAGGGCAGGATCGGAATCAGCCAGAGATGAAGGCTTGGCGTCATAATTTAAGCAGGTTCACCTGGTCCACGTTCAAAGTTTCCCGCGTGCGATAGACGGCGATGATGATGGCGAGGCCCACGGCGGCTTCTGCCGCGGCAACTACCATGACGAAAAATACGAATACTTGTCCGCTGAGCGCGTGCCAGTGGGCGGCGAAGGCCACGAACGAAAGGTTGACGCCATTGAGCATGAGCTCGATCGACATGAAGATGGTGATGATGTTGCGTTTGAGCAGGAACCCAAGAATGCCGCAGGCGAACAGGATTCCGCTCAACATCAGGTAGTAGGAAAGAGGCACCATCAGGCGTCCTTTCGTGAGGTTTGAGAGTCGGGATGGCTGGCCAGAAAGACTGCGCCCATGATGGCGATGAGGATCAGCACGGAAGTGACTTCAAACGGTAAAAGGAAATCGTGGAACAGAAGCCAGCCGATGGTCTGGGGTGAGCCGGGAAGAGCGCCGACGGCAACGTTTCCGGTGCCGGAGTGGCGGAGCAAGGTCCAGGCTACGAGCGTGCTGCCGACCAGGACTCCGGGGACGCCGATGAGGGTGGCGATGCGGCTGCCGCCGCTGCTGGCTTCTTCGCCCGCGTTGAGCAGCATGATGACGAAGACAAAAAGCACCATGATGGCGCCGGCGTAGATGATCACCTGCACCGCGGCCACAAACTCGGCGCCGAGGAGGAGGTATTCCACGGCGAGCGAGGCCATCACCGCAATCAGCGACAAAGCGCTGTTGATGGGATGGGTCTGCACCAGCAGGTTGATCGCCCCCGCCACGCAAATCGCGCCGAAAAT
>JANYBT010000089.1 GCA_025360645.1 Acidobacteriaceae bacterium
CTCCGGCGATAAAGCGCTGCGATTTACCGTCTGCATGCAGACGGTAAATCTCAATCCGTTCCGTGAGGCTCAACTGCTCATACTTTCCTTTTTCCATCGCAACACCTTTGTACGGTGTTGCACTTGATTCGTGAACTTAAGAGGCCTTTAAGTAACCTTCGCGCCCGGTGTACGTCATACAATGGACACTCTCCATGCTGATGCAGCTCGAAAAACCGGCCAGCCGACGAAGGGAACTGACGTTCCTGGTTTCGCTTGGCCTTCACTGTCTCGCGTTGATCGCACTGCTGCATCGCGCGCAGCCGATTTTCGTCGCCCCTTCGTCGGTGCAGCGTGGCAACGGCCTGCACTCCTATGGCGTAGTGTATTTGGCTCAATCCAACGCCGACCGCATCCCCAGTAAACCCGCGCCGGTCGTCCCTGATCGCGCGCGACCTACATCGCATTCCTTGGCCGCGCCAGTGCAACCAAGGGCGCAGCAGCCGAGCCCAGTCCCGTCTGGAGACAGCGCCGATCCATCGGCCCGCGCTGGCAATCCGTTCGGCTCGTTAGCCACCGGCCCTGCCGCCGGACAGGATGTGCGCCCCGCCTACCCCACAGTTTTCCCCGACCCTCCCGTCTCGCGCTGGGATTTCCCCTCTGGCTTTCAGGGCGATGTGATCGTGGAAGTCACCATTGACAGGTTCGGCAATGTTGTGGAAACCAGGCTCTTGCAGGGCCTGCGGAGCGACGTTGACCAAAAGGTGATCGCGACTGTGCAGCATTGGCGCTACCATCCCGCGATGGTGGACGGCCAGCCTGTAGCCTCGCGGAACGACGTTCACTTTCACTACCCGGCTTGACGGCGCGGCGGCTCTTTGGGAATCGCGGCCAACTCGCCAGGTGTGTACAGTTTTGCCTTGCCCAGCAGCTCCCGGTGCATCGCCGCCTTCAACTTCAAAATCGCAGCCTCTTCAAGCGAAAACCCGAGATCGTCCAGAACGCTGCCGTGCGTTATGTGGGTGGGTCTAGTCAGCTTTGCCATGGTTCCCCCTATCTCGCTTTGCTTCGCGCTTCTGTTCCAACAGCCTTTGCCGAACTACTGCGAATCTGGCGGAAGCTGTCTTCAAGTCTCTGCGCGGAGTCTTTCACTCGTCCGCTTTCACTCCCCCGCGCAGTTTCCACAAAATCTGCCGCAGCATCCCCAACCACAGTTCGACGTCCTTGGCCGGCAGGTTCAAGCGGCGAATCATGCGCCGCAATTTTTCTTCCACCAAGGTTTCCATCCCCGGATGCACATAGCCGCTGGCATGCAAACTTTCCCGGCTCAGCCGGGTGATTCGCTCCAACTCTCCCGCCGATGCCAGCGTCAGTTCCTCGGGGAGCACTTCCAGTTGCGCCCCGCGCGCCAATTCATACAAGCAGATCGCCACCGCCTGCCCCAGGTTCATGGAGATATGTTCTTCGCGGGTGGGGATGCGCATCAGCCAGTGGCAATGGCTCATGGCTTCATTGGACAAGCCATATTTTTCCGAGCCAAACAACAGCGCGACCCGGCCTGAGAGCAGTTGCTGGCGTATGATGCGCGCTCCCTCTTCCAGCGTCTGCAGGGGATGTTGCAGGTCGCGATGCCGCACCGCGGTCGTTCCGACTACCAGGGCGCAATCCGTCACCGCTTCGGCGACCGTGGGAAATTCCTCCGCCCGCTCCAGCAGTTCGGCGGCTCCCACCGCGGAGCGCGCGGTGCGGAACCCCACGTCATACGGATCCACCGCTCGCAAACGCAGAAAGCCAAAATTGCTCATGGCGCGCGCCGCCGCTCCCATATTGAGCGGATTGCTCGGCTTCACCAGCAGCACGCGCAAATTATCGAATTCAGCGGGAACAGGCAATCAGTAGGACTCCAGCAACAAGCAATAGAATACGCGGGAGTCGCCGCCAGCGGGAGGCTGCCCGGCTTTTTGTTCTTAGCGCCGAGCGCGCGGATCCAACTTCCTGAACTGCCTCTTCAGTTCGGGACTGAACTCGCGGATCAGATTGACCCCAAACACAAATCCCATCTGCATATGGCCCTGCTGGACTCCCTGCACCAGCGGGCTATACCGGCTGGGGTACCAGTACGTTGAAATCATGCTGCTGCCATAGGCGCCGGCGACGGTGGGCAAATCAAAACGCTTGCGGCCTTTGTCGTCATACGCCACGAAGGTCATTTCCAACGCGTTCCAGCCACGATGCCAGCCGCCCTTGCACCGGCAACGAAAGTAGCGCGGATCATAGCGAAGCGCAGCATCGCCGCTCTCTTTGATTCCTACCTGCAGCGTAAACAATCCGAATGTGGACGCAACCCGCTTGCCGTATCCGTCGACGCCCTGTCCCCACTCTTTGGGATCGTTTCCGATTTCTCCTCCTACCGCCGCACCTGCAGACGCGACATAGGTGACGGGTGACGCCAAGTATCCTTTCAAGAAGCGGTCCCATCTTTGGTGGCCGGAAAGCGGAAGGTAGCCAGGTGCATCCGGCGGAATCACATCGGTTTGGGCCGCTGCCACGCAACAAAGCAACAGCAAAGCGAGCACGGTGCTCCCGGTCTTGCTCGTCAAATCAAGTGTCAAAGAAACTCCTAATTTTTGGACGAAACGTTCTAGTGGGTGCCAGGTTGCCGCTGCAACGACTCTTTCAGGCTGGCCGCTTTGGCTTCATCAAATGTGCCTTCGGCGCGCCACCACACTCGTCCTGCTCGATCCACCAGCACCGCATAAATGCGTTTTTCGTCGCGCAGCGCCAGCGACTGACGGAACGCCGGCTTGTCCAGATAAAGCGTGATCGTCCGCTCCCGTGCCTTCTTGGCCGGAATTCCACGCCGCATGCCACGGTTGATGAACCAGCGGGTCAGCCCATTCAACTTCTCGATGGTAGGCAGCTCGTAATAACGGAACCCCGGGTCCATCTCTTCGAAACGCTTCATCTCTCGCAGCCAGGTGTCCACTTCGTCTTGCTGCTCGCGCTGGAACGCAATCAGCAACAGATTGCGCTCTCCTTCAAAATCGTGCGGCATTGAAAGAGTTCGCTCTTCCAGATTGGTGAACGTCAGATCGGGGAAGCGCACATCCTCCGGCGACTTGCTGTTCGTTGCTGGCACCCTATCTTCCGCGGAGACCATCGCTCCTGCCAAAGCGCAAAACACGGCCATGCCTAACAGACTTCTCATGGTCCACACTCCATTCTTGAACATTGAAACCGACGAAGCTGTTAAAAACTGCTCAGGGTGTCTTCGATGCGGCACCGCGGCTTGAGAAACAAAGTGAGCTCGCCCAGCGGTGTCGGCCCGCGGATCAATGAGCGCTTTTGCCGCACTTGTTAGATTCCTTTCAAGGCTGCCCGGGATGCGGCAAACTCAGGCAGGTGTGACTGCCGGGACAACCGGCGCCTTGCTTTTGACAGCTGCGAAAAAGACTCTTTCGCGGCTTTGTTCACTTGCGTAATAATGTTGAGGCACATCGGCGCGCTCAACCGCGTCAAGTTCCTCGCAGTCCAGTTCAGGAGAGCCATGCAAGTAGTTTCCGTCAATGTCGGGATGCCGCGCGAAGTCGAGTGGAAAGGGATGCGGGTCGCGACCAGCATCTTCAAATCGCCAGTGGAGGGCGCGATCGCGGTCAGAAGCCTGAACCTCGCCGGCGATCGCCAGGCGGACCTCACCGTTCACGGTGGCCCCGAAAAAGCTGTTTACGCTTACTCCGTCGAACACTATGCAGATTGGCGCGCTGAACTCCCAGACGTGGACCTGCCCATGGGAATGTTCGGCGAAAATCTGACGATCGAAGGCCTCAGCGAAGACACGCTCCACATCGGAGACCAATTGCGGATCGGCTCCGTGCTTCTCATGGCGGTTCAGCCGCGGGTTCCTTGCTACAAACTGCAGCTTCGCTTCGATCGCGACGACATCCTCAAACGCTTTTTGCTCAGCGGGCGCAGCGGCTTCTATTTCTCCGTCGTCGAGGAAGGCGAATTGCGCGTCGGCGAATCGATAGAAGTTGTTCGCCGCGACCCCGGCGCCATCTCCATCGGCGACATTAACCGACTCTTCCTTGGTCGCGCCTCCCCCCCCGATCTGTTAGAGCGTGCGCTCAACGTTGCCGCACTCCCCGCCAGTTGGCATGCCACCCTGGTCGAGCGTTCCCAACGCGGTCGATAACCGGTGCCCGCCTACTTCGCCAGTTCCAATTGAAACGAATCCGCTTCGATCTTCGCCTTGTTCGCGAAGAGTTTCAGCGCTTGGTCCGCCGCTTCCCGGAACGAAGGCTTGCCGCCCTGGCTCACCGCAGGCAAATATCCCGCGCCGTAGTACAGCTTGCCCTCCGGCGTGATGAACGAAGTCAGCGGCAGCCCAGCCGGCAGGTTCAGAATCGCCTGCGCCCGCTGCAGTTGCGCCACCAGCAACCCAGCGCTGTCGAAGTCCACTTTCACCGCCACAAAATGCTGGTTGATGTACTCCGCGCTCGCCGCGTTGGTGTAGGTGTCGCGGTCCATCAGGTTGCACCATGCACACCACACCGCTCCCACATCCAGCAGGATTGGACGGTTCAACTCTTTCGCGAGTTTGAACGACTCGCTTCCCCACGGATACCAGTCCACCGGCTGATCGGCCGACCGCTTCAGATACTCCGCCCTTTGGCCGGCGAGATGATTGGACTTGGCTGGTGCTGCCGATGCCCCCACCACTGTGATGACTCCCAAAACCAACGATTGCCATGCCATTCGTTGCATACTCAATCAGATTCATGCCATTTGGAATAGTTTCGCAGGCCCGAAGCAGTTACAATACGGCCTGCCAACTTCGACCTCATTGGCCAAGGAGAACGCTTTCCACCATGCCTCGTACCCTCACCGTTTTAGCTTTTGGCGCGCTTCTGTTCGTCACCGCCGCCACTGCGCAGGACTCATGGCAAATTGATCCCATGCACACAGCGGCGCAGTTTTCCGTCCGCCACCTGGGAATCTCCACCGTCCGCGGCGCCTTCACCAAGGTCAGTGGCTCGGCCAATTACAATCCCTCCAATCTGTCCAAGACCTCCATCGACGTCACCATTGACGCGGCCTCCGTCGATACCCGCGTTTCTATGCGCGATGACGACCTGCGCAGCCCCAACTTCTTCGACGTGCAGAAGTTTCCCAACATCACCTTCAAGTCCAAGCGCGTCGAATCGGCCGGAACCGGCAAAATGAAAATCACCGGCAACCTCACCATGCACGGGGTGACCAGGGAAGTTGTGCTCGACGTGGACGGGCCAACCGCTCCCATGACCGATCCGCGCGGCTCTGTGCACATGGGCGCATCCGCCAGTACCAAGGTGAATCGCAAGGATTTCGGGATCAGTGGCGCTCCCAGCATGGTGGGAGAGGAAATCCAGATCACTCTCGATGTGGAGCTGGTGAAGGCTGCCGCAGCGAAGTAACGGACTGGGGTGTCGCGCGTTTGTCGCGCTGGCGGGGGAAGGTCTGGTTGCTGTTGGAGTTTCAGCGTCTGCGGTGACGGCGACGCTTGCTCAGCCGGAGTCCGCGCCGCTGTTCAAATGCGAGTGGGAGGATGCCAATGCGTAAAAGCTTCTCTGTTCTCGTCGTCGTGCTTCTCGCTGTGCTTGCTGCAATCCCGGCCCTGGCGCAAGCGCCTGCCCGCGTCGAACAACGCGTGGAGTCCCTCCTCTCCCAGATGACCCTGGAAGAAAAAATCGACATGATCGGCGGCGGCAGTTTTTTCGCCACCTATCCCATTCCCCGGCTGGGCATTCCCGCCTTCCACATGACCGATGGTCCGGTCGGCGCACACGTTCCTCCGCCCTCCACCGCCTTTGCCGCTGGCATCGGCCTCGCCGCCTCCTGGAATCCTGCCCTCGCTGAGCAGATCGGCCACCAGTTGGGCCGCGATGCGAAGTCCCGCGGCGCCGCTTTCTTGCTCGGCCCCGGAGTCAACATTTATCGCACCCCGCTCAACGGGCGCAATTATGAGTACTTCGGCGAAGACCCCTTCCTGGCTTCGCGCATCGCCGTCGGCTACATAAACGGCGTCCAGAGCGAAGGGGTCAGTGCCACCATCAAGCACTATGCCGGCAACAACTCTGAGTTCGCCCGCTTCACTTCTGACTCGCTCATCGACGAGCGCACCCTCCGCGAAATCTATCTTCCCGTGTTCGAGACCGCCGTCAAAGAGGCCCACGTCGGCGCGGTCATGGATTCCTACAATCTGACCAACGGCGAGCACATGTCCCAGAATGGCTACCTCAACAATCAGGTCTTGAAGAAACAGTGGGGGTTCCCGGGCGTGCTCATGTCCGATTGGATTTCCACCCACGATGGCGTCGCGGCCGCCAACGGCGGGCTCGATCTTGAAATGCCCTTCGCCGACTACATGAATCGCGCCACCCTTTTGCCCGCCATTCAGCAGGGCAAGGTTTCCGTTGCCACCATTGACGACAAGGTCCGCCGTATTCTGCGCACCGCCATCACCTTCGGTTGGATGGACCACGACCCGCTGGATCTCTCCATCTCCCGCTACAACCAGCAATCCCGTCCGGTGGCCTTGGAAGGCGCGCGCCAAGGCATGGTGCTGCTCAAGAACGATGGCAATCTGCTGCCGCTTGATTCGACAAAGATCAAGACCATCGCCGTCATCGGCCCCAACGCCTTCCCTGCCGTTGCCACCGCGGGTGGCAGCGGAGAGGTGCAGTCGTTTGCCAGCGTCAGCTTTCTCCAGGGCCTAAGCGATACTCTCGCAGGATCGGCGAACGTCACCTACGCCCGTGGCATTCCCTCGCTCAGCCGCCTTGCCAAGGAAACCGCCTTCTTCACCACTCCCGCCCGTGACATTCGCGGTGTTACCGTCGAGACTTTCGACAATCTCGAACTCTCGGGCGCGCCGGTTTCCACCCGCAACGAGCCTTCTGTGGTTGGCAGCCGCTCTGGCCCTGGCGACCCCGACGACGTGGAATCGCTTCTTACTTCGCCTCATGAGCATTTCAAAAATGTGGGTGACCCCGCCAAGAATCTCACCGCCTCGCGCTGGACGGGCTACTATCGCCCTGCCGCCGCCGGCACCTATGACATTTTCGTTGAGTACGGCGGCATGTTCCGCCTGTTTGTAGACGACAAGCTCATCCTCGATTGTTCCGTGGTTCCGCTGGCTGCGGTGAACCAGGTCAGCCGCGTGTTGGGCATCGGCCCGCACAAGTTCGTGCTTGAGCAGCTTGACGTCCCCCAGTTTGTCGAATCCTTCATCCGCATGGGCGTCAAAGCCCAAGGCAGCTATGTTGATCCGCACGCGGTTGAGATCGCGGCCAAAGCGGACGCCGTCGTGGTGGCGGTGGGCTTCGTCCCCGAAACCGAAACGGAAGGCGCCGATCGCGAGTTCCGCTTGCCTCCCGGCCAGGAAGAGCTCATTCGCCAGGTTGCCGACGTCAATCCCAACACCATTGTTGTCCTGACCTCCGGCGGCGCAGTGGACACCTTTCCGTGGCTCGAGCTCGTTCCGGCCCTTATCGAAGCTTGGTACCCAGGACAGGAAGGCGGCACCGCCCTCAGCGAGGTGCTGTTCGGCAAAATCAATCCGTCCGGACGGCTGCCCATCTCGTGGGAACGCAGCCTCACCGACAATCCCTCGTACCCCTACTATCACTACACTGGCACGAACAAGATCGAATACAAGGAAGGCATTTTCGTAGGCTATCGCGGCTATGATCGTGGCACCGCCAAGCCGCTGTTTCCCTTCGGATTCGGCCTCTCTTACACCACCTTCAAGTACGCCAACCTTGACATCCAACCCGTGGAATCCTCCACTGGGCCGGGCCCGCACTACGCCATTTCCTTTGACGTGACCAACACCGGCACTCGCGCTGGCGCCGACGTGGCGCAGGTCTATGTCGCGCCGCCCGCGGGCAAGACGCCGCGGCCCGTCAAGGAACTCAAAGGGTTCTCCCGCGTCGAACTCAAGCCGGGCGAGACCCGCAACCTGCAGGTCCTCCTCAACGGCCGCTCTTTTACTTACTTCGACGTCGCTTCCAAGCAGTGGCACGCCGACCCCGGCCGCTTCGAGGTGCTGGTCGGCCAATCCTCGCAGCGGACCGACCTCGCTGGCGCCATCGCTCTGCCTCGTCCGATTGATCTCGGACTAGGAGACTGATGCGTCGCGCGGTTGCGTTCGCCGCCCGGGTGCGGCATACTTGTCGAAACCAATCCAACTCCAAGGAGCTCACTACTTCATGAAATCCAAATTTGCTGCCATCGTTCTCACCCTTGCGCTGGGCGCATTTGCCTTCGGCCAGGACATGAAAGAAGACGCCAAAGACATGGGCCACGACACCAAGAAGGTGGCCAAAGACGTTGGTCACGGCACCAAAGAAGCCGCCAAAAAGACCGGGCACGCCACCAAGCACGCTGCGAAGGCAACGGCCAATGCAACCGACGAGGCAGCCGAAAACACCGCCGACGCTGCGAAGAAAGCCGGACACGCCACCAAGAAGGGCGCCAAGAAAGTCGGCCACGCCACCAAGAAAGCTGCGGAGAAAACTGAAGACGCCGTAAAGTAGGCTCGTCTTCTACTCGTCGTGCCAGCAAGAAAGGTTTTCGCTCACTTGAAGTTGCTGCTCAGGCTCAGCGCGGTGCTCGCGTTGAGCCTGAGTGCGGTTCAGCCTTCCGCCAGCGCCAAGCCGCATCCCGCTTCCTGGGTCGTCCACCGCCAGCCGCAAAAATTAGTCAACGGCTCCCCCGTCCTGTTCGAGGTGACTTCGCCCGCGCCCCTGGAATCGCTGCAAGGCTCCTGGCTCGGACATGAAGTCGTGTTCAGCCCAGCATCGTCGAGCTCCGGATCGTCGAGCTCGCCGTCGTCGAGACCGCCATCATCGAGACCGCCATCATCGAAGTCCCGCTGGTTCGCGCTGGCTGGAGTCGATCTGGAAACCATGCCCGGCAAGTATCCGCTCGCTCTCACCGGCGTCAGCCACGGTCAAACTCTCACCTTCGAGTCCAGGTTCTCCATCGCCAAGGCGCGCTATAAAACTGTAACCATCAGCGTCCCCAAAAAATTCACTGAGCCCAGCCCGGATGAGTTGCAAGACATCGCGCGCAGCAAGGAAATCAAGACCAAGGCCTTTCATCACGTCGAACCGCAGCGCCTGTGGGACGGCCCGTTTCGCGCCCCTGCCCCGGCGCGCATCTCCGACGTGTTCGGCGTCCACCGCGTCACCAACGGCGTGGTGCAGAGTATTCACCAGGGTCTCGACTATGCCGTCCCTGCCGGCACTGTCGTCACCGCGCTCAATCGCGGCACCGTCCTCCTGGCCCAGCCGCTTTACTACGAGGGCAACTTTATTGTGATTGACCACGGCCAGGGCTTGATGACGCTCTACCTGCACCTGTCTGAGTTCAAGGTCAAAGAAGGCGATAGCGTGGAAGCCGGGCAGGTCATCGCTCTCAGTGGCGGCACCGGACAAGCCACCGGCCCTCACCTGCATCTGGCGGTGCGCTGGCAGGGAGTTTACCTAAATCCGGCGACGCTGCTAGGGCTGCGGATGCCATAGCTGGGTCGAACCCGGCTCCCCGCGTCAGTCGTTTTCGTGGGCTACCCTTTCGGGGCGGGGAGGACTCCCACCGCTCTGCACTTCCCCAGGTCGGGGCATGGGAATGCCGACTCAGCCACAGGGCGCGCTTCGCGCTCCGGCGCAAGTCGCTGATACCCCCGGGCGAAGGTCGTTACGGCTCGACCTGATAACGCGCCATCATCCCGGCTTGCATGTGTTCATCAAAGTGACAGTGATACATCCAGATACCCGCGTCATCCGGAATCATGTCCACGGTCTCCATCATGGCGGGCGCGACAAAAATGACGTCGGTTCGTTTGCCACCCTGCAGCACGACATTGCCATGCCAGTGAGGGGTGTGCACGTTCAAGCCCTCCCCCACGGTGACGACGTACCAGCGGACGCGCTCTCCCTTTTTCATGGTCATCATGGGCAGGTTGCCGTACATGAACCCATTGATCGAGGACCGGAAGTTGGCGGTGGCGAAACCGGAACCAAAAAGACTGAAATTGCCGAGGTGATCGGTCGGAAGGATTTCAAGCTTCGTAACGCCCTTCGGATCGCTCGTGTAGGTGTCAACGTTGTGCTGCAAATACCAGCTGGTGTTTTCATCGACGATCATGAACAGGCTGACGAATTCCCGGTCCACGTCTTTCGGCCTTCCAGTGGGCCCGGCCGTGCCTTTTCTGCTGATGATGATGACACCGACCAGGCCGCTCTCCACATCCTTGGGTTCATCCGCGTGCGAATTCTTGAACACCACACGAATGGTGTCGCCCACTTCGGCACGCAGCACCGGCCCCAACATCCCGAGATGATTCCATTCCGGCGAGGGCGGTTTTAACTTGGAAAAGGTCTCGTCGGTGTATTCGCGGTAAAGGGCTTTGCGGTAGGTGCTGCCGATGCGATGCGGGCCGCGTTCGGTGAAGACCTTGGCGTATCCAGCCAACTCCATGCTCATCGTTTTGTCGACACCGAGTGGAGTGTAGTTCCAGTCCACTTCGTCGGCAGCCACATAATTGGTGTGAACGGCTCCGGCAGCGGCAGGTTGAGCATAACCGGGAAGTGCGAAGAGTTATAAAGCGGAGACCAGCAGCAGACCAAACCTATACATCGCGCTCCTGAAAAAACGGGATTTCGTTCTAGATTCATTTCTTTTCCAAATGAGTCTATGAAGGCCGCCGGCATGAGTCAAGCGACTTGTTGCCCTGGCTCTCTTACTCCGGCCCAAACAGCGACAAGGTGTGCCCGTTGGGATCGCGGAAGTTAGCTGCGAACATGGGGCCGTTGACCTGAAAGGGTGGTGCAAGGAACTCCACGCCCCTTGCCCGCAGCGTGTCGTAGTGCGTCCGCACGCGATCGACAGTGAAGACCACTTCCATCGCTCCCGCCGGGTTCGCCGATGCCCGCGCCAGCGATTCGCTCAGCACCAGCGTGATGGGTCCCGCCTCGAAAAACGCGAAGCCCTCGAACTGTTGCTTCGCCGTCATGCCCAGCACATCGCGATAAAACGGCACCGACTCTGCCAGTTGCTTCACTCCCAGCATCAGGATGCTGACCGGAGGAATCTTGTAATCCGGCTCGACCATGGCTTTGTCTCCAAACAGATTTTTGTCGCTGCTTCGCTCAGCCATCAGTCAGCCAGCTTAATTCCACAAGCGCGATTGTGCAATGCAACTCGCCACTACCCGGCACTTGGAACCCGTCACGCTTTCGTTTTGAGCTTGCGACTCACGGCCAGCGATTCGAAGCTCACCAGCGATTAGCCTTTTTGAACCTACCGACGCACCTGTGTTCTATACTCGGGGACAGCGAATCGCCCGCTTCGCCGGAATCGAGCTGTGCGTGGCCAGCCGCGACCGCATCCCCGTTGCCACCGCAGGAGACGGACATGCCTGAGTTTCGTTCGCCGGGAGTTTACCTCGAGGAGTTTTCCGGTCAGCCCAAGTCCATTCAGGGGCTCAGCACATCCACCGCCGGATTCGTGGGTCCCACCCACACCGGCCCCCTGGCTTTGCCTCCGGATGCTCTCACCAGTCTTGCGGAGTTCGAACGAACCTACGGCGACGGGCAGCCCTTGCAGTTCGATGGCGCGCCTCTTACCCCTAATTTCATGTGGCATGCCGCGAGAGCGTTCTTTGAAAATGGAGGGGCCCGGCTCTACGTTGCGCGCGTGTTTTCTCCCCGCAGCCTCGGTGGCGCTCCGAACCAGGGCAACGATGGCCGCCGTCCCACCGCCGCGGACTTCGCCGGCGCCATCGACCCTGCGACCAGCCAACCAACCGGCCTCAATGCGTTCGAGAGCGTGGACGAGATCTCCGTAGTCGCGGCTCCCGGCGTCACCTTCGGTTACAAAGACAATTCGGCTGACGCCAATGCGACCCTGGGCCTGCTCATCTCTCATGCCGCCCAAATGCGTTATCGCATTGCGCTGCTGGATTCGGGTGACGGGCAGAGCGTCGACGACCTCCGCTCCCTCCGTGCCACCCTCGACTCCAGCTATGCCGCACTGTACTACCCGTGGGTCACCATTCTCAACCCCGTGACGGGCGCTCCTCTCAACCTGCCGCCGTCAGGGTTCATCGCCGGAATTTACGCGCGCAACGACGCCGCTCGAGGCGTTTCCAAGTCTCCCGCGAACCTCGCCGTGAATTTGGCCATCGGCCTTGAAACGACGCTCGATCGGGCGCAGCAGAACGGCCTCAGTCCTCTGGGCATCAACTCCATTCGTTTCTTCGCTGGCCGTGGTTACCGGGTGTGGGGAGCCCGTACCACCAGTTCTGATCCCGAGTGGAAATACGTGGGCCTGCGCCGTTACTTTGCCTATCTGGAGCACTCCATCGACCAGGGAACGCAGTGGACGGTCTTCGAGCCCAACGGAGAGCCGCTGTGGGCCAGGGTGCGCCAGACGATTTCCAATTTTCTATTTGACGAGTGGAGGAATGGCGCGCTGCAGGGAACCAAGCCCGATGACGCTTACTTCGTCCGTTGCGACCGCACCACCATGACCCAGGAAGACATTGACAACGGCCGACTGGTCGTTTTGGTCGGCGTTGCTCCGCTGCGTCCCGCCGAGTTTGTGATTTTCCGCATCGGCCAATGGACTGCCGATCGTTCCTAGCCTTAGCAAACTCTGGCGCCGCAACTCCGCCCAATATCCCGGCCCACCGCCAGCGCAAACAGACGCTCTGGCATCCACGCCGGCGGCGATGGGAAACTCTATTTCACGACCGTGACGCTGACCGCAGGCGAGGTGCTGCCACTAAATCCGCCCTGTCCGCGATACACCGCCGAAATCGAATGGACGCCAAGCGCCAAGGTGGTGGTATTGTAGTGGGCCACTCCGATGCGATCCAGCACACGGGAGGCAATCAGCGTGCTCCCGTCGTAAAAATCCACCACTCCGTTCGGCGGCCGTTGCGCATTCCGGGTCAGCACTTCCGCTAGAATTCGGTCAATTGCACCGGCGTGGACGAACTTGGCGGCCGCCACGCCCGTTAAGGTCTTGATGCTTCCGGTGGAGAGCTCGTTGTAGTTTACGCTGCTGCCCGAAGCCGCTATCGTCACGCTGAGGAACAAACATGTCGCAAGCATTCCCTTAAACATTTACTGCCCCCTGAGTCTTGAGTTGTGAAATTGTGCGCCGCGTTGGTCAGCGACATTGAGTGAACGGATGATGACAGCCAGACTCATCGCCGTCAAGAAGGATCGATGATTTGGTCAAGGAACTTGGTCGCCGTATGAATTCTTGAACAGGGGTCGAGTCAGAGGAGCAAGAGCACAAAGAGCACCAAGAGCGCCAAGGGCACCAAGGGCCACCGCTCCTCGCGAACCCGCCGCTGCTTGCCCGCAACTGCCCCGGAGAGGCGATCGAAATAGTACAGCGCTTCAGCGCTGGCAACCGCCGAAGATCGCGGGTAGTGGGCCAGTTTGCTTCTCCTTAAGGGAGGTGCTAGAAAGCTAGAGCGACCGTTCAACCCCGATCGCTACCGGAAATTACAGCCTCTAGTCCTTAAATACAAGCGGCGGTCATCGGAGCGTGATATGACTGTTTGCGTTGGCTTGCTCTGTACGGATGGCGTCATTATTGGCTCTGATACAGAAATGAGCGGTGTTGCGAAGTACCACGCCTCAAAATTGCGGCGCGGCAGTTTTGAGGCGGGCGAATATGCCTTAACTGGGACTGGCAACAAAGGTTTCATCGGCATGGCGGCTGATTTTATTGGTATCGCATTACGTAAGGCTGAAAAGCAATTCAAAAAAACGAAAAATTCGGAGGAAAAGGCAGATGTTTTTATTACGTCTGTGGACAGCGTCATCAAGCGAATCCACGACGCGTATATTCAGCAACCGACATATCCCGGCCCAGATAACATTCCCTATCTCGAGCTGATTTTAGGAGTTTATTTCAAGGGAGAAGGCGAAGCGATAAAGCTAATGCACTGCGCTGGCGACGGTAGCGTTGGTTGGATAAACCATCACATTATGTGTGGTTCGGGATCCGACATCGCTTTGCGCTTTCTGACAATCCTCGCACCCGGTCCACGGCCCATAGAGATTATGCAGTCAGTGGCGTTCCTGTGCATTGCAGAAGCCAAGCTAGGCGCTGAGGGTGTTAGCGGGCATTCTGAATTGATTCAGTTCCCGCATCCCGAACCGCCCGTCTTAGAGGCCTGGTATTCGGAGTCTCCGTTGTTGGAGATTGCAGAGGAAGCATTGCAACTGGCGATCTGTGCGCCGCGAGAGAAGCTGGCCGATGAAGCCTTTGAGAGACGACTAAAGACGTTCTCTGACAAGCTCAGGCAAGTAAAGGCGGCGGTAGATCGTATACCGGGGTCGGAGAGGATAACCCTTGAGTTGATTCGCAAGGCGCGGGAGGAACGCGACAGCCTTCCGCAACTTTAGGCGCTCTCGCCTAGCGCCTTGCGAAGCATGTCCCGTTCAATCGTGGAAGTTTTGACCACGGGCTTCGGCATCAATGTACACAATTCCTCAAGACTCCAAACGTGATCCGAGATTCCCGCTTCCATTGCTGGTGTGACGCGAAGGCTGGAATGTACGCGGCAAAAGTTATAGAACATGTAATGCAGAGCCACGGAATGCGCGTGGTTCTCGATCTTCTTGCTAAAAGCATTCGTAAGGCGCGTAAAGCGGCGCATGTGCATCCGCATTGTGAGGTTCTGGCGCTCTACGTAAGACGTACTCACGTGTTTCGGGTCGGGGTTGCCACTCACAATTTTCATGTCAGCCCCGATGCACTTTGCCGGAGAATACCGCGTGTGATTCTCTGCAGGAGCGCCGTAAATCTTTTGTAGCATCGCGTAATCACAATCCATACCGAATGCGCCTTCGATGGCTTCAAGATAGCCGCGATGACCGTCGGTTGTGACTTGCACGCGGCCAATAATCCGGCTGGCGCAGTCGTTCATAAAATCCATTGCCCATCCCGCATCGCGTCCGCCCACGAGGTACGAAATAACGAGCTTTGTGTCCGCATCAATTCCAACCCAAGTCCAAACATCGCCCCAGCCTTTTTGCTTCTTTTCCACGCTGACGTTTTTGGCCTTAGCTCCAACGAACTGCCAAATTTCATCTGCTTGTAGACGGCGCACACGGAGATTGCGAACGTAACGGTCGTGGTAGGCAGCGCAGGCGGCTCCGAGATCGGCTAGGAGTTTGGAGATCGTGGTTTTGGAAATTCCGGTCATACGAACCGTGGCGCGAATCGAGTTGCCTTCGGTCAAGCATCCAATCACTTTGGCGCGGGTCTTGTCGTCTAGGCAATTGATACTTACTCTTGTACGTCAGCCGCTTTAGCATGTCAAGAAAATAGTGCTGGAAAGCGCATGTAGATCAGTTCTTCGCGGAAGAGGACAAGATATTCAGAGAGGCGTTTAAGGAGTTGGACGCTGGGACAGCGGAGTTTTACCCGCCTTTTTCCATCGAGCCTTGGCCGCTTTAGAGGCAATCTTAGACCGTTCGGTCTTGGTCATGGTCTTGAGGCGGCGTTTCCCGCCAATCTGACCGCCCTTGCGCCCGATGGCCGACATGTACTCGGAAATACTGGAAGGTGGGGCGCTCTCGGTCACTTTGGGAACTTCCAGTGGTGGCTCTGGAATCTGGCCCGTGGAAACAGCCACGGTCCATGCGGCGAGTTGATTCGGGTCGCGGGGACGTTTGCCTTTGCTGATGGTCATTGCATCCCAATCATGCCACAGACGGGATGCTAAAGCGAGGTTGAGGAAAATGAAACTGGCCCACTACCAGATCGCGCGAAGCGCGAAGGCCAGAAATGTAAAGCCGGGCGGCGCGAAGTCCAGAAGCGTGAAGACAAGAAATACGAAGCCGAAGCGGCTCGAGAATCCGCGGCCGTAAGGTTATATCTACATATAACCTCGGAGGACTGTCATGCACACCACGAATCTGCGCAAGGTGGGTGGTTCCATCATGCTGGCCGTGCCGCCGGCGCTGCTGGACCTGATGCGCCTGCGGGCGGGAGCCGAGGTCGGCCTGGCGGTGCAACGTGGCCGGCTGGTGGTCGAGGCGCGTCCGCGCTACACGCTCGACGAACTCCTGGCCCAATGTAATCGCAAAGCCCGGCGCAGCCGCCAAGAGCGCGCATGGCTGAGTGACCGGCCCGTGGGCGCCGAGCTGCTCTGATGAAGCGCGGCGAAATCTGGCTGGTGGGCCTCGATCCCACTCACGGATACGAGCAGAAAGGCCGCCGCCCCGTGCTGATCGTGTCGCCGGAGGCCTTTAATCGCGTGACCACAGTGCCCGTGGTTCTCCCCATCACCAGCGGTGGGTCGTTTGCGCGGACGGCGGGTTTCGCCGTCACCCTGGAGGGCGCAGGTACTCGCACCACCGGCGTTGTGCGCTGTGACCAGCCCCGTGCGTTCGATCTCAACGCGCACGGCGGCAAGAAGCTGGAGACCGTCCCGGACGCCATCATGAACGAAGTGCTGGCCAAGCTTAATACGATTTTCGAGTAGTCGGGGCACGGCTTTGTATAAAATCGCAGCTATGGCTCCCAATAAAACCCATGAGCTTGTCCCGGACCGAATTGCCTCTTGCTGCGCCCGTTGGTCGAGCCAGCAAAGGTAGTCGAACCACAGGCGTCGTTCCGCAGCATCGTCACCAACCCCTAAGCGGGGTGATTCCAACGGAGGTGACAATCCATCACTGATGTTTTCTTGCTGCCCTATGTTTCGATGCCCACGTAACAAATCCGTCCCACCAAGTAGTCGGACGGCTCTTTGCCTTCCTGCATGGGCAGGATTTCCACTGGATACGACTGGTTGTGCGGGCGCAGAATCAGATTGCGGTTGGCCACTTCCACGTACTTCACCGTGCAGTAGCCTTCTTTGTTCACCGCATACATGTTCATCTCGCCTTTGCGGTAGGAGTGCAGCGCGTTGTAGTGGCGGTCAATCAGCAGCGCCGCCCCCGGCAGCATCCGGGGATACATGCTCATGCCTTCGTGCGCGTCCACCCGGATCAGCACGAAGCGCTCCCAGTTGTCGCGGTCGCCCTCCATCGAGGCCCGCATGCGTTTCAAAAACGTCTTCTTAAACTTCATGATCTCGCGCACGTTCATGCTGATGATCAGCGGCTCGGTCGCGGCCACATTGCTGTCGGCCAGCACCACGTTATCAAAATCGTCGTCGCTCGGCGCCATGATGGTGGCGCGCTTGTTCACTTCCGACGTGTCCAGCAGATCCAGCACCGACAGGTTTTGCACGTTGAGCACTTTGTCCATGCCCTCCAGGCTCAACCCGCGTTTGCGATTCAGAAAGTTGGAAATGTGGGCCTGCTTGAAACCGGTCTGCTCGGCAAGGCGAAGGCCAGTCAGGTCGCCGTTCTCAATGCGGTCCCAAAGGTTCTTGCGAAGATTTTCCTGCAGAGCTCGGAATTTCATAATGGCCGGAGTATAGCATAAAAATGGATGCAGTTTGCTATGGGTACTGTAAGTCTAACATCTGTAAGGAAATAAAGTCCTTGACAGCACCCAGCAAGTGGCTATACGATTTGAGAATCATATAACTTTTTTTTAGCTTTAGAAAGAAGTCATGCTTGAAGTGAATCATTCGGAAGAGGAGCAGAGTTTCGTGGAGTTCCGCCGCAAGGTGCGCTCTGCGGAGATTCTCTCCAGTGCAATGGAGCGGCTGTTGCGGTCGCTTCACTTTACCGGCCGGGTGAGCATCGTGGTGCAGAATGGCCGCGTGCTCAAGTCCGGCTATGAGGAAGGCTACTTCCGGCAACAAGCCGGGGCCCAGTAAACACTGGCCCGCCGCGCACTCGGGGTGCAGGCGTACGCAGCTACCGTTGAACACTCAATGAAATAGCACGGCAGGTCTTCGTAACAGAAACGAGCCCTGCGACCGGGATTCCCCGGCGCAGGGCTTTTTTGTTTGTCCGCACACGGTTCAGCACGATCGCAACGCTACCGCGGCGGGTTGCCTGGGTGAGGGGGTTTGCGCTCATAGCAGAAAGCAAATCATCCCAGGAGAGCAAATCATGCAAGTGAACGACAATGCAATTATTTACGAACTGGCAGCAATGTCAATGGAGTTGAAGTACTGTGAACGCTGTGGTGGATTATGGTTGCGCCAACGCGGAGAAGAGGAAGTTTTTTGCAGTCCGTGCGCGCATCGAGTGGCTAGCGGACGCGAGCATCACGAGCCTATGGCGCTGGTCAAGCGTCCCGCGGGAAGAGTGACGGCGCTGCCCGCGCGACTTGCGGTCGTGGAGGTGTTCGCATGATCGCGGACACCCTTTCGGCCAAGCGGTTGCTCAAAAGCGATTCAAGGCGCGTGCGCTTCCAGTGGGACCCGGAGCAGGCGGACCCGAGTCTGTACTTGTATCGCAAGCAGACGACGGCTCTGCTCAGGCGCTACGGGCGGATGTCGGTCGAGGTGGGCCGTCTGCCTTCACTGGTCGGGCGCGAGATTTTTCGCAGCAAGGTCGCGTCGTGCAAGAGCAAGTCGTTCGAGGACGCCGTGATTTTTGTGCACGACGTGGAACATGTGCTGGAGCAACTGGATGACCTGGGGCGCGAGTTGATCGCCACCATCGTGCTGGAATACTACACCCAGGACGAGGCCGCCAAGCTGTTGGGGTTGTGGCGGAGCCAGGTGTCGCGGCAGTTTCCCCAGGCGCTGGACTTTCTGAGCGAGCGGTTCCTGCAGGGAGGGCTGCTCCAGGGGGAGTCTGGAATGGCGCAAATCAGGAAACCGCCGCAACCTTGTCAAGAGGCCCGAGAGGAGGTTTGTTGCTTATCTGTATGATTACAAGGGAGAAATAAAGTTGGAGTGAGTAGGACAATTTCCCCTGTAAGTGTGCTATAATTGAATTTAACACTAAGAAATAAAGATTACCAAGGGACGCTGCCCAAAGCCGCGTCCCTTTTGCTTTTGGGGGTATTTCGACAGACTAACAGGCTGGGGGGACAGCGATGGTGAAGTCAAGGGCGAGGAAGGCAAGCAAGTCGGCAGCAGTAACCACGCGCAAGCCGGTGGACATGGTGAGCGTGGGCGAGAAAGTGCGCAACCTGATTGGCAACACAGCGGAAGACATGACAGCCAAGATGATCGAAGAAGTCGAGACCAACCACAGCATCACGGCGATGAAATTCTTGTTCGAACTGGTGGGGCTGGCCCCGGGCGGAGTGGCTGAGCCGGAAGAGCCGAAGGACTCGCTGGCCAAGATTCTGTTGGACGAATTGGGCGTGCCGGAAGACGTGCGGCAACGCGCTGCGGAGATGGCCGCAGGCAATATCGTAGAATGACGGTTGCGATGAATTACACTCCCGGAAAGTCTGGCATGGATCCGCGGCGGCTGGAAGCATCGCTGACACGAACTCTACAAGGCGGAAGCAGCTTCAGGCGGCGATTCGCGGCCGGGACAGAACGCATGGACATGACGTGGGTAACGGGGCGGATTGCAGTAGGAGGAGGCATCTGGCACGCGGAAAACATGGCGAAGGTGGCGGCGGCGGGCGTGACCCACATCATCGACATGCAGATTGAGTTCGACGATACGTCCCTGGGGAAGCAGGCGGGAGTGGTGGTGCTGTGGAACCCAACGGACGATGATTTCACTCCCAAGCCGCCGGATTTGTTTGAGCGGGGCGTGAAGTTCGCGCGCAACGCGTTGGACGAAGAGGGCACGAAGCTGTTCATTCACTGCGCGGCGGGAATCCATCGCGCGCCGATGATGGCGCTGGCGGTGCTAGGGTCGCTGGGCTGGACGGTCAAGGCGGGGATGGAGTTAATTGAAGCCAAGCGCCCGGTGGTGGATTTCGTCGGAGTGTACGTGGAGAGCGTGAAGAGGTATCTGGAGAAGAACTAGTTTCAGCAGAGTTTGACTGCAAGGCCGCGAGTGAATCGCGGCCTTTTCGTTTGCGGCGCGGGAATGAGTTGGAGGTGAAAGATGTTTATTGGAGGAGATCATGTTTGATGCGCGCCGTCCGAGAGGACGGTTTTTTTATTGGCTGGTGATGGTGACGGCGGGACTGAGCTGGATGGTGAGCGCGGAAGTGGCGTGCGCGCAGATCAAGCCGGCGACCGTGCTGGTGGGCGACGTGGTGTACCGGGCGGACGGCACGGCGGCCGCGGGCACGGTGTTGATTTCCTGGCCGTCGTTTACCACGGCGGATGCAACGCCGGTGGCGGCGGGGAACTTGAGTGTGAAGCTGGGAGCGGGCGGGGTGCTAACGGTGAGCCTGGCGCCAAATGTGGGAGGCACGCCAGCGACGTTCTACACGGCGGTCTTCCAGTTGGATGATGGGACGGCGCGGACGGAGTACTGGGTGGTACCAGCGCAGGGGCCGGTTACGCTGGCGATGGTGCGGACGACGTTGGGGACGGGAGCGGCAGCGCAGTCGGCGTCGAAGCAGTATGTGGACGGAGTGGTGAGCGGCAAGGCGAACGATGCGGTGGTGGTACACAAGAGCGGCGCCGAGGTGATTGACGGGGCGAAGAATTTCTCGGCGCCGCCGTCGGTGCCAGCGCCAGTGGGAGCGTCTGACGCAGCGAACAAGGCATACGTGGATGAAGCGGTGGCGAGTGTGGGGGCGGGGGCGTTCGTGGCGAAAGAAGGCGACGCCATGACGGGCCCGCTGACGCTGAGCGGCGATCCGGTGCAGGTCGACCAGGCGGCGACCAAACGCTATGTGGACAATGGACTGGCGACGAAAGTGGGACTGGTGAATGGAGTGGTGCCGCCGGCGCAATTGGGAAGCGGGACAGGAGACGCGAGCCTGTGCCTGAAGGGGAACTCGAGTTGGGGAGTATGCGGCGGGAGCGGGGATGCGTCGTCGATCCGCGGGGTGGTGGTGGACACGGGAACTCCGGCGGACGGGCAAGTCATTACTTACGACGCCGGGCTGGGGAAGTATAAGGCGAAGGCGATCACGACGAGCGGCAATGCGGACACGGTGGATGGAAAGCATATTGCGACGATGAACGGGGGGAAGTGCCTGCAATCGAGCGGGGACGGGACCACGATCATGGAGTCGAGCGGAGCGTGCGGGACGTTGCAGAGCGTGGCCGGAGACCTGACGGTGACAGGGCGAGTGACGGCGGACTCATTTGTCTCGACCGGAGCGGGAGCATGGAGCGTGGAGGGATCCTACGGGACGATGACCGCAGCGGCAACGGGGAAGTCGAAGTTGGGATTCGATCCCAATGGCAAGCTGTCGGTTTCCGAGAATGCGGGAGCGGTGACGGAAGTGGCAAAAAAGCTGGCGCAGCAGTTTACGTATACGTTCTTCGATCCGCTGAACACGCTGACCACGGCGTTGCAGGTGCCATCGATCTATGTAAACCGGGGAAGCGCGTTTCATATCGTCGAGGTGTATTGCGAGATCGATGGGGGTAGCGCGACGGTGAACCTGCAGAACGGCGGGGCAAACGTGTTAAGTGCGGACCTGGTGTGCACGACGGCGGGAGCGAGCACGACTAGCTGGGTGGGCGGGAAAGACGCGGTGGCGGTGGGAGCGAAGCTGGGACACATGATGGTGGCGACCGGCGCGGGGCTGCATCGGGTGGATGTGGTGGTGCGGTATGTGGTGGATTGAACCGACCCTGGTTTGGTACTTGGTTTGGATTAGAACTTCAAAGTTGGCGAAGGGAAGTTGGACCCTTCGCCGGGCGCAGGATGACAAAGCAAATTCAGGAGTTGGGAAGATGAGATGGCTGAAGAGGATGGCGCCACTGCTTCTGGCGGCGGCTTGCGCGGGACAATCCACGATGCGCGGGGCGGCGACATATGCAGGCGCGAGCAACTACGCGAGGACAGCGACAGAGGCGATGGCGCCGGCGCTGCCCCAAGCCTGGGTGAACAGCCAGGAATGCGATGCGCCGAACGGTGTGTATGACGCGATTAAGACAGTGAAGGCGACCGGCGGCGACTATGCCGGCACCCAGGCGGGATTGAATCAGGCGATGGCGGATTGGGCCGTGGCAGCCGACCAGTGGGAATTGGTGCAGGTGGATGCGGGACTGCTGCTGGCGGGGAGCACAACGGTGTCGATTCCCTATAAGGCGGGGGCCACCAAGTGTTTGCGCGTACAATCCTCGGTGCCTCCGACAGCGGGGCAAACCCTGTGCAGCCATCGGATCACCGACAACCCGGACGAGAGCAATCCCCGGAATCCGGGATGCACAAACGATGTAGCCAATCTGTTCACCATCGAGCAGACGGCTTACAACAACAACGCGGTGGCGTGCGCGAGCGGTGCGAACCATGTAGTTTTTTCCGATGCAGAACTGAGGCCACCGGTCGCGGATGCCCACTCGATATGGAATCAACTCTTGCAGTGTGGCGACAACACGACCACCGACGTATCTCAGCTTCCGTATGATGTTGGCTTTGAATACCTCTACATTCACACTTGGGGGCCAGGGGATGTCGGCGCACCAGCGCACGGAACGGCGATGGGGACAGCGATTGAGGCAGATTGCGTTCGATGCTGGTTTATGTGGAACTACGCGGAGAAAATCCAAGCGGACAGTTCTGAGTCACACGTATTCCATACCCAGAACACCCCAGGACCGATGAAGGTTGTCGGGAACTTCTTTGAAGGGGCCAGCATCACCTGGTTTACGGGAGGCGGGGGATGTGAAAACCCCTCTCTGGCATCTTCCCCCACGGGACTGACGGAAGTTGGAACCACGGTCACAGTCACGCTGGCCAGCCTTCCGTACCACCTAGCCTACCTGGGGGAGACCGTTTTCATCTACGGAGCGGGAGTGGCGGACTACAACGGGACGTGGGTCGTCACGAATGTCCTGAGCACCACGAAGTTCCAGTACACCAGCACAATCGCAGGTTCGGCGGCCTCCGGTGGCGGAAAGATGTATGACGTAAACTGCTCACCCACCGGGATTCCTCAAGTGGCGCCTTCTGACATCGAGTTGAGGGAAAACAGGTTGACGCGGGATATTACATGGAAGAACGTGAGTGGGTCGCAATGCACAACCCCCACATCGCCGTTGTACCCATGCACCCAACACTGGGCGATCAAGAACTCACTGGAATTCAAAGGTGGGCGCCGGGTTCTAGTGGACGGGAACATCATCGAGAACTCATGGGTGGATGGACAGACGGGATACTGCATACTGCTGGACACTCGCAACTGTTCAGGGGGGACGACCTGTGACATTCCGGGAGCGGGGCAGGCTCCGAGCAATAATACGACGGACTTCACGTTCACGAACAATATTGTGCGTAACTGCGCGGCTGGTATCCAGTTAGACGGACGCTCTGGGCCATCGTCGAACGGTGGTGGGGTTTCGGCGGGCGGGAGGCGGTGGCTGTTCAGCAACCTGCTGATGTACAACATTGACGATTCCGCTTATCAATACTATCCGGGAGCGAGCCATCATTATGTGTCGCTGGGGTCGAGCCAAAATTCCTTCATTTGCTCGGCGGTGCGAGACGGCCACGGTTTGACTTCGACCTTGACCTGCCCCTCGGGAGGACATGGATTCAATGAGACGGGCATCTCTCCGGGCGATATTGTGCAGGTAGGCGACCGCAGCGGAAGTCCTCCGAGCAACTGCGCCGACCCTAGTTTCAATACGCCATACTCGACGACGAACAACCAGGGCGCGATTGCGATTGTGGCGCTACCGCCAACCTGGCCCGGAGGATTGACCGTGACTTATAGCAATCCGGGAACGGCGGGAGCGACGACGACGGGATGTTACTTGAGCAATAACAGCGGATGGCCCAAGGGAGTGACGTTCCGGCATTCCACTTTCGCTTCGGCCACCGGAGTCGATCAAGGCACCGGAAATGCACGAGTGCAGCTCCAATATGGTGCAACCTCGCTGGTGCAGAACTTCACGTTGATGGACTCGCTTTTCGCCAACGGCATTGCGCTCAACAGCGTGGGACAGGGGGGGGAAGGAACGAAGGCTGCGGATTGCTGTCTGGATGAGAGCACGCTGACGTTCCATCACAATGTGGCGGGGACGCGGACGGCAAACAATTACACCGAGTTTGGGGGAGCCAACAACGGGGCGCACAATCCAGTGACGATTTACTTTCCGGCCAACACAGGGTGCGCGACGGGGAACGCCACCAGCGAGGGATCCTGCATTGGACTCGCCGGATTTATGAACGGGACGGGTTATAGCGGGGCGCCGGCGGATTACCACAGGTTCGCGCTTGATGCGAGCAGCCCTTATAAGGGAAGGGCGAGCGATGGCGGCGACATTGGAGCGAATCTCTCGGAGATTGACGCTGCGCTAATCACCCGGAAGTACAAGTGCACGACGGGGTGCGGGTCGGGACCCTACGCGGACGAGCCGGCGGTCCCGGCAACATTGTTTGGGATGCACATCAATTCCTCCAGTTCGCTGTGGCCGACAGTGCCGGTGGGATCGCTGCGGCTGATGGACGATGCGACGGCGTGGCCGTTCCTGAACGGGAGCACGCAGGGCACGTACACCTGGAGCAACCTGGACAACTGGCTGTCTCTGGCGAAGGCACACGGCGTGACCGATCTGATGTACCTGATGGGGCGCACGCCCAACTGGAGTTCGTCGAATCCGACGGACACGAGTTGCCAGTATTACAACGCTAATCCTGGGAGCGGGGCGTTTGCGCCAGGGCAATGCTATCCAACATCGGACCTGGCGGCTGGAAGCAGCGATGCGATGTGGACGGGATGGGCCGCAGCGTTGGCGAGTCACATCAATGGATTGGGAGGGAGTTACTCAAAGCCGAGTGTGTTTGAACCGTGGAACGAAGTGACGGTAGCGACGGGATGGAAAGGGACGGATGCGCAGCTGGCGCAACTGACAATCGATGCCAGCGCAACCATCAAGCCGATTCTGGGCGGGGCGCGGATCAGTTCGCCGACGACGGTGAACTGGAATCCACCGGCGGCGAAGGGAGTAGCGACGGCATTGACCAACATTTTCAACGCGACCCCTACGCTCAGTGCGAGCAATGGAGTGAGGACGGTGGCGAATTCGGTGGACATGCTGAGCTTCCACTCGTACATGAATTCGGGGGACCCGGAGGAGTTGATGAACATGGCGGCGATGCTGCGAGCGAGCGTGTCCGCAGCGAGTCGGTACGCGCTCTGGGACACGGAATTATCGTGGGGGGCAAACTCACCGTTAGTGAACGACGAGGACCTACGCGCGGCCTACATCGCGCGATCCTATCTGGTGGGCTACACGGCGGCGGGTTTCCAGCGCATGTACTGGTACGGGTGGGACTTTTCGAACACGGGCAACACAGGGCTGGCGTCGTGGACGGATACGGCGCGGTGTACGCAAGCGATCGGGAGCGCAGGTGGACACGCCTGGTATCTGTGCCGCAGCGGCATCGCGTATCAGCAGGTGAATTCGTGGATGGTGGGCAACACGGTGACACAAGCATGCTCAGGGCCGATGCCGGTGCTGGGTGGAACATCGGCGTATGGGCTATGGACGTGCGGACTGCAGAAGCCAGACGGCACCATGCTGCGGGTGGTTTGGAACACTTCCAACTGCATGGGCGGGACGCTGGCGAGTTGCGCGACGACAACTTATACGGCGCCGCCGGGAACCACCGGATATTACACCTTGGACGATGGCAACTTTACTGCGGCGGCGCCAGGGCAGGTGCTGACGGTGGGAGCAAAGCCGATCGCGATTGCGTGGCGATGAGAGTGGGACTGGGATGGTGCGGGACACCAAGGTCGATGGGGAAATGGGGAGATATGACGAGAGTGCTTCGATTGGCGGCGGTGATGATCTGGCTGGCGGCGGGCGCGGCGGCTGCGACGTATTACGTGGACGCTACCGGCGGGAATGACGTCAACAGCGGGCTGGCGAGCAGCGCGGCGTGGAAGACGATTGCGAAAGTCAATGGGATGACGTTTGGCGCGGGCGACCAGATCCTGTTCAAGCGGGGCGAGACCTGGCGAGAGAGTCTGGTGCCGCCATCGAGCGGAGCGGCGGGAAATCCGATCACGTTCGACGCGTATGGCACGGGGGAGGCGCCGACGATCACGGGAAGCCTGGACCTGTCAGTGACATCGGCATGGACGCTGGATTCGGGGAACATCTGGAAGACGACGGTGAGTTCGTTGGGAATGACCTACGTGCTGTTTGGGACGGAGTGGGGGACGAGGCACACGACGTCGAAAACGGAGTGCGTGGCGACGCGGGATTATTTCTTCATGTCGAACACGCTGTATGTGTACTCGGTGGGGAACCCGGCGGTGTACTACG
The DNA here is from genome assembly GCA_025360645.1 of Acidobacteriaceae bacterium. Lineage (GTDB taxonomy): Bacteria > Acidobacteriota > Terriglobia > Terriglobales > Acidobacteriaceae > JANYBT01. Next base: position 26,282 of record JANYBT010000089.1, read on the forward strand.
GGACAGTGGCGGCAATGCTGCTGACCAACGGGCAGTTGATCTACATCAACGGGAAATCGTGGGTGGATGTGCAGCATTTTAAGCTGACGTACTTCGACGGGTACGGAGTGAGGATCGGCGGGGCGGCGGACCATATTCATGTGGCGAACGTTTCGGCGGACGGGATGATTCCAGCGGGCACGATGCCGCACGGGTTTTATGTGAGCGCGAGTCCGACGCCGACGGACATCAGCTTTTATGACGACGACGCGCACCGGAACTACAACGGATTTCGATTTGATGGAACGGCGACGGGGATCAAAGTGAAGAATTGCCGGGCGTATGGAAATCGCAACCACGGCCTGGAAGACAACGGGGGCGGGGCGAATTACGTGTACTGCCATTTTTACGGCAACGGGTTAGGAGTGCTGAGCTCGACGGATGTGACGGGAGGAGTGGATGGCGGGGGGAACATCGCGTCCTATACTGACCCGCAGGTGACATGGTTCCGCAGGTATGAGGCGCGGATCACGCTGACCGAGGACGATCCTGGATTGATCGATGCGAGCGCGTATGTGGACGGATGGCTGCCGCAGTTTGACCAGCGGGGATTGCAGCCGAGCCTGGCGATCGTGACCGGGTACGACCTGTCGAACCAGATGATTCCGGAATTCCAGAAATGGATCAACGCGGGGCGGGATGTGAATGCACATTCGTGGTCGCACCAGTATTTCCAGAAGGCGAATGAGCTGAATGCGCTGACCATCCACTATACGGGGACGGGGACAGCGGGGACGCTGACGATCAGCGGAAACCATTTGACGACGACGGTGACGGGCGGGCCGGGGGGCGAAGGGATGAACCTGGACTTGACGAGTTCGTCGTACGACACGTTGTCGAAGCTGGTGGCGACGATCAACGGGCGCGTGGTGTACGCGGCGACGCAAGTGGCGGGGGCGCAGGGTGCGGCGCACACCATCGGGCTGGCAGACGTGGCGGGGCAGGACGTCAAGGGGACGACGTACACCGCATTGTTCCAGGAGAGCCGATTGGAGGCGGACGAGATGGCGAGTGCGAAGGCGTGGATGAACGCGAACCTGACGGGGCTGCCGGCAGCGCGGGTGTATGTGTATCCGGGCGGAGAGGAAGACACGAGCACGCAAGGGTATGCGGTGACGGCGGGATATGCGGGAGGGCGCGGAGCGTTCACCATGGATTTGGGAACCAAGGATGTGTACGCGCGGGGAGTGAATGTGCAGAACATCACCAGCTTTGGAGTGAATCCGGCGCTGCTGGGGCTGACGGCGACGGCGATGGATGCGCGGATAGCATCGCTGGTGTGGAAGAGCGCGGTGTGGGGAGCGCCGTACGGAGTGTTCTGGCACCTGAACGAGCTGACGCCGACGGAGGTGGGGAACCTGCTGGATGCGTTGATCGCGCACGGTGCCTTGGTGATGACGAACACGCAGCTAGTGAACTGGATCAAGGGAACGACGCAAGTGGGGACGGGGACGTACTGGGTGGCGGCGGCGACGGGGCCGGAGGTGGACACGCGGCCGACTGTGGCATCTCCGGTGGTGAATGCGGGAACGGATTTGGGCGCGGGATTCCGGCTGGATCTGGAAGGGAACGATCAAGCAGCGTGGGGTCCGCAGTGGGAGATGGGGGCGTATGCCTATGTTGGGGGAAAGACCTGGGTGGTGGTGGTGAATTAGCCGCTGGCGAGAAACACGCCACGACGGAGGCGCGCAGAAAAGCGGGGCGCGGGGTGGCGGCTGAGCATTGCGACCAGGTATGGGGGCGGGGATGGGGGCGGAGATGGGAAAGGATGTGGAGCTCTTGAAGGACTACGAGTTGTTGCTGGTGCTGGGGCAGTGGCTGGATGAGCGTCCCGATGCGCTGGGGTGGAATATCCGCAAGGGCAAGCACGGGCTGTGCGATCTGCACGTGCACCTGGAGCGGCTGCGGCGGGCGGAGAAGCTGGCAGAGGAAATCGGGAGCGGACTAGGAGCAACGGCGCTGCAAGTGATCCGGAGTGCGGAGAACGTTGAGGAGTGCGGCGAGGAGAGCAGTGGGGGAGAGTTTGGGAGTGGAGCGGCGGAGGAGTTGAGAGGGATCGTCGGCGAGATGCCGGGAACGGCGGGGATAAGAGGGAGAGGGATTCCGCCGACGGTGCGGGACTGGATCATGGAAACAGTGTTGATGATTCGGAGCAAAGAGGGGCGGAAGAGGTTGAAGCTGAACCGGACGCAGCAGGAGTACTCGTTGCGGTGCACCAAGCAGAACATCGTGTTGAAGGCGCGGCAGTTGGGGATGACGACGTACATCGCGGCGAGATTTTTTGTGCAGGCGATCACGCGACCGGGGACGGTGAGCTTGCAGGTGGCGCACGACCAGGATGCGGCGGAAGCGATATTCAGGATAGTGCACCGATTCTGGGAGAACCTGCCCAGGTCGATGCGGGAAGGCGCGCTGGTGACGTCGCGCGCGAATGTCCGCCAGATTGTCTTTCCGATGCTGGACAGCGAGTATCGGGTGGCGGCGGCGGATGAGAACGCGGGGCGCGGGTTGACCCTCCACAACTTGCATTGCTCGGAGGTGGCCCGCTGGCCCCGCGGGGGCGAGGATACGCTGGCGTCGCTGCGTGCGGCGGTGGTGCCGGGAGGGGAGATTGTGCTGGAGTCCACGCCGAACGGGGCGTGGGGAGTGTTCTACGACGAGTGGATGAGGGCGGGCGAAACGGGATACACGCGGCACTTTTTCCCCTGGTGGTATGAGCCGCGATATGCCATCAAGCCGCAGCCGTTACTGCTTCCGTACAAGCCGGACGAGCAGCGGGTGGCGGATGAGCACGGGTTGACGCAGGCGCAGATGCAGTGGCGGCGTGCGCAATGGACGGCGATGAAGGGACTGGGACCGCAGGAGTTCGCCGAGGATGCGGTGTCGTGCTTCCGCGCGTCAGGGGAGTGCGTGTTTGAGTTGGACGCAGTGGACAAGGCGATGCAGTGCAGCCGGGATCCAGTGGAACTGCGGGACAATCGCCGGCTGATGGTGTGGCTGCCGCCGCAGCCGGGACATGAATACATTGTGGGAGTGGATCCGGCGGGCGGAGGGGCGCAAGGGGACTACTCATGCGCGCAGGTGATGGACCGGGAAAGCGGGATGCAATGCGCGGAGTTGCATGGACACTATCCGCCGAGAGAGTTGGCGAACAAGCTGCTGGAGTTGGGGCGGGAGTACAACGGGGCGCTGCTGGCGGTGGAGAGCAACAATCACGGACACGGAGTGCTGGCGCACCTAAAGGAGAGGCAGTATCCGAATATGTACTTCCGGCGGGGGCAAGCAGGGTGGGTGACGAACCAGGTGACGCGACCGGCGATGCTGGAGACATTGGCGGAGGCGGTGGGGCAGAGTCCGGAGAAGTTCACCAGTCCGCGGTTGCTGAACGAGCTGCGAACGTTCGTGCGGGATGCGGCGGGCAACACGGGAGCGGCAGCGGGATCGCATGATGATTGTGTGATGGCGATGGCGATCAGTTGGGCGGTGCGGAGGGAAGTGGTGGGGAGGCATCGCGAGATGGAATGGGCGAGTGTAGGGTAGGACGGTTGGGAAGAATCCACCGGGGAGACGCGGGCACGGAGAAGAGTGAGAGGGGCGCGTTCCATTTGTTCGGGGGCGGGGTGCGATTGGAGATAGGATAAGGGTTTGACGATTCAGGCAGTCCAACACGTGCGTCGGATGCGAGGCGGAGCGCAGGGGCATATGATGCGCTGCGACGATGGTCACTACTATGTGGTGAAGTTCCAGAATAACCCGCAGCACTTGCGAGTGCTGGCGAACGAGTTTCTGGCCACGCGGTTGGCGGATAAGGCGGGATTGCCGGTGCCGGTGACGGAAGTGGTGGAAGTGAACGAGTGGCTGGTGCAGCACACGGCGGAGTTGAACATTCTGCTGGGACAGAACGCCATTGCGTGCGCGCCGGGATTGCAATTTGGCTCGCGGTATGTGGTGAGCCCGCTGGAAGGGCAGGTGCTGGATTATCTGCCGTCGGACATGCTGGACCGAGTGCGGAACCTGGAGACATTTGCCGGCATGCTGACCGTGGACAAGTGGACGTGCAATGCGAACGGGCGGCAGGCGGCATTTTGGCGGAAGATGAAAGAGCGAAAGTACACGGTGAGCTTTATCGACCAGGGATATTGCTTCAATGCGGGGGAGTGGACGTTTCCAGATTTTCCGCTGCGCGGGGTGTATGCGCGGAATGAAGTGTATGCCGGAGTGAGGGGATGGAAGTCGTTTGAGCCGTGGCTGTCAAACATCGAGAACATGAGTGAGGACGTGATCTGGGCGGAGGCGGGGAATATTCCACCGGAATGGTATGGGGGAGAGTGGGACGAGCTGGAGAAGCTGGTGAAGAAGTTGATTGAGCGGCGGGGAATAGTGCGAGAGTTGATTGAGGCGTTTCGAGTATCGCCGCGACGGCCGTTTCCGGAGTGGAACTAATGGCGGAGATGCGACAAGTCGAATTTTTCCTGCTGCAGTATGTGCCGGATGTGGTGAAGGGGGAATTCATTAATGTCGGGCTGGTGATGGTGGAGGCGACCGAGCAGGGATTTGTGGATGTGCGGTTCATGCGGGAGTGGCGTCGGTTGAAAGGGCTGGACGGCGACGTGGACACCGAGATGCTGGATGCGCTGGAGCGGGACATCCGGGGAAACCTGGGCGACGTGAAAGACCGCGAAGGGTTGATGAAGCGCTTGCAGGATTCGTTTTCGAACGCCATTCAACTGTCGGCAACGAAAGGGTGTCTGACGGTGGATCCGGTGAAAGAGATTGAGACAATGGCGCGGTTGTATTTGGAGAGCGCGCCGCGGCCGCGGGAGCGGGAGACGGGAGCGCGGCAGAAAATTGTGGCGCAGATGCGGAGCGCGTTTGAACAGGCCGGGGTGTGGGAACTAATGCGGAAGCAGATTGCGGTGGCGGCATACACCTATAAAGGAGATCCGCTGAAGATCGATTGCGGGTACCGTCCGAATGGAGTGATCCAGATGTTCCATGGGGTATCGCTGGAGCGGGATGTGAACGAGGCGAAGGTGATGGGGTTCAGCTTTCCGCAGATGGTTGCGGGAATGGCGCGGGAAGAGAAGGCGGAAGCGCGATTGACCGCAGTGGTGAAAGACGGATTGGACCGCAGCGATGAGGGGATCGAGTTCGCGCTTACGATGATGGAGCGGAGCGGGATTGTGGTGGCGCGGGTGGGAGAGATAGGAGAGTGGGCGGAGCGAGCCCGGCGGGAGATGCGAGTGTAGAGAGATTGAAGAGACGCGGCAGGAAGAGGACCTTTCGGGGTCCTTTTTTTATTGGAGTCAGATGCAAAGGCTTTGACCACAGAGGACACAGGGTCACACAGGGTAAGGCAAGGGCTTTGACCACAGAGGGCACAGGGGACACGGAGGAAGCATGAAGATCACAGAGAAGATACGCGGAGCGATGCGACGGGTGGCGGAGGCGGGGATAGGAAAACTTTCAGCGGGAACCGCCCTGGCTGCCGGGCACGAACTTGCTGCGGAGGTGGAACGGAAGACAGTGGCGTTGCCGTCGGTGCTGAGTCCGTATGGTCGAGGGGGAGCCGGATCTCTGGCATCGTTTGGGTTTGGGTCGGGAATGGGAAACGTGATGCCGAAGGCGACGCCGGCGAATTTGCGGCGGTTCGCGGAGACGCCGATTGCGCGGCGGGGGATCAACACGATCAAGGACCGGATCGCGGGAATGCGGTGGCGGATCCAGCCCAAGCGCGGGCGCACGCTGGAAACGATTCCCCAGGGCGCGATGCGGGTGCAGGCGTTGACGGAGAATTTCGAGGCGCCGAATCCTGACGACTCGTTCCGATCGTTGGCGGAGCAGGTGCTGGAAGATGTGATTGTCGGCGGATTCGGAGCGATTGAGGTGGGGGCGACGGGCGACGCGGGGCGTCCGCTGGAACTGTGGCCGGTGGATGGAGCGACCATCCGAATGAAAACGGATTGGGACGGCCTGCCGGGATCGACGCGCTATGTGCAGGTGACGGGGCGGATGGGAGTGGAGGGAAACATCACGCTGAATGACGACGAGTTGATCTATATCCGATTGAACCCACGCACCCACACTCCGTTTGGGCTGGGGAAGCTGGAGGTGGCGTTCGAGGCCATCAACGCATTTCTGAGCGCGCACCGGTACGCGGGACGGCTGGCGTCGAATTCGGTAGTGCAGTACGCGCTGTGGCTGCAGGATTTGAGCCCGGCGCATCACGAACGGCTGATCCGATGGTGGCAGGACGAGATTGAAGGGACGGGGAAGGTCCCGATTCTTTCGGTGGAGAACAGGCCGGAAGTATTGCGGTTCGGGCAAGGGACGGATGCGGATCTGCGGTTGAGCTGGCAGGAGTTTTTGCTGCGCGTGATTGCAGATGCGTTTGACCTTCCGCCGCAGTGGCTGGGGGTGGAGCGGGATGTGAACCGGTCCACGGCAGCGGAGATGAACGACCAGGCGTTCCGGCAGGCGATTGTTCCGACGGCGCGGTTGCTGGCGGAGTACCTGACGCGGGATGCCATCGGGAAGAAGCTGGGATGGAGCGACCTGGAATTTGTATTCACCGATCTCGATGCACGGAATGAGATGGAGCAGGCGCAGATCGAGGAGATCCTGTTGCGCAGTGGAGTGTTGACGGTGAACGAGGTGAGGCGGGGGCGGGGGTTGGCGGAGATCTAGGGGGTTCATCATTCGCACGCGAGTGAGTGGAACACGCGTTGCGGCCGCAAACCGTTTACCACAGGGGACACAGGGTAAAGCAGGGTAAAGCAAGGGCAGTGACCACAGGGAACACGGGTCACGCGGGGCGAGGTGAGGAAGGATGGGGACGATGGAATGCGGAATGGAGTTGGAGGCGATGGCGGTGGAGATGCCGGAGGTGGCGGGGCATCCGAACCGGGTGGGATTTCGAGGAGTGTTGACGCTGGTGGATCTGCCGTCGGATGGAGCGCCGCACGGAGCGAATGGGAGGCGGGTGATCGTGACCAGGCGGGCGGTGGAGAAAGCGATCCCGTCGCTGCTGGGCATGGGACTGGACTACGCGCCGGCGTTCGACGGGCACGACGCGCAGCGCAAGGTGGGAGTGATCACGCGGGCAGAAGTCACGCGGAATGCGGTGGAGGTGGGCGGGTATTTATTCGGGCATGATTTCCCGGAGGTGGTGGAAGAGATTCGGGAAGCGGCGTTGAAAGCGGGGCGGGACGAAGGGAGTGCGGCAGCCAAGCCGGCGAAAGTGAGCGGCCTGGGGAAGGAGCGGGGGCGTTGGTTGCTGGCGGTGTTGCAGGCAGGGAGCCGGCGGCTGCGGGCGCGGTACTCCCGTGGGAAGGGTGGGCCACTCGGAATGTCGTACGAGATGACGGGCGTGGACATTGAGGACAGAAGAGCACGAACGTGGGTGGTGAGGGCGATGATGTTCACCGGGGCGGCGGTGTTGCGGCGGGAGAAAGCGGCGTACCGGGGGACGTGGATTGAGTTGGAATGAAGCGGGTCCTTCGCTTCGCTCAGGATGACAAGACTTTGTTTGGCCCCGCATGACAAACCTGATTTAGTTGGGTGACAAGTTTTGATTTACAAGGAGGGAACAATGGGAGACGAGATGGTGCAGCAGATGGTAGTGGCGACGGAGAAGCTGGCAGGAGCCGTGGAATCTCTGGAGCGGGTGTTGGGAGAGATGAATGCGGAACAGGCATCGCTCAGAGCGAAGGTGGACCGGATCGTAGCGGCGCTGGAAGAGGGCGTTGCGATGGAGGCCGCGGATTCGCAGGGAGAGCTTCAAGAGGAGACTCCGGCCGATGCGCAGGAAGAAGGGTTGAAGGAGAAAGTCGAGGAGCTGCAAAAGGTGAATGCGGAGTTGAAGGCACAGAGTGCGCGGATGGCCCGGAAGACGCTGTCGCCGATGGTTTCGGCATTGCTGGGAAAGAATGATGGCGAGGTGGAGCATTTGGACGGCGGGGCCATTGACAAGACGTTGCAGACGCTGAGCATCGAGCAGCGGATTGCAGTGAAGGCGGAAATGGCGCGGGCGGGAATGATCGAGTAAGTCAAGGGATGGCGAGGCCGAAGGCGCGAGAGATCGCGCCTTTTTTATTGGCGGCAAAAGCCAAAGGCTTCGCCACTCGGAACACGAGATCACACAAGGCAAGGCAAGGCAAGACAAGAGCAAAAACCTAATTAGGAGACAACATGAAAGCACAATTCCTGGATTTGCAAGCGGCTGCAGACTTCATGGGGCCGGGCGCGGTGGAAATCAACCGGTATCAGACAGAAATCACCGACATCGTGCGCCGGCGCGGGGTGTTCGGGCAACGGATCAAGCAAGTGCCGGCGACCGGCCATCCGTCACGGTTCTTCGAGCAGACGGCGATCGTCTCGCCAGCGGCCGCGGACGCATTTGTGGATCCGCGGAACATCGTGGCCAAAGTGGGATCGCCGACGCGAGTGGAGCGGAGCGTTCCGCTGAAGGCGTTGGTTTCGCAAATCAACTACAACCTGTTCGATCTCGAAGTGGGCGCACAACAGAGCCAGTTTGCGTTCCTGCAAGCGAAAGACCTGGCAGACGCGGTCGAAGGGCTGCTGCGGACCCACGACGTCGCGTTGTGGAACGGCAATGACAGTTCGTTGACTGCGCCGACCAGCACGCAGTACTTCGGAGCGGCGGCACAGATCGAAGGCGGCGGGAACACGCACACCATCGCCAACACGGAAAGCATCGTGGACGGACTGAAGAGCGTGATCGCAGGGATGGTGGCGAACTCGGTGTACGAAGTGCGACCGACGGCCATCTATGCCAACCCGGTGCTGCTGGATTTGATTGATCGGGAAATGAAGGCAGCCTACAACGTGGTGCTGTCGACTGCAGAGGTGCAGGGCGGACTGCGGGTGAAGACGCTTTCGACGCAGGCGGGCGAGCTGCCGCTGATTCCAGAATGGGCGCTGGGCTATACCGGAACTCCGGGAAGCGGAACCGCATCGCTGCCTTGCTACATCGTGAGCGAGGACCTGATCGACTACCACTGGCTGACGGACCCGACACCGCGAGTGTTCCAACTAGGGCTGCAAGGGTCGTTGGCGTCGCAGTTGGTGGTGGTGAAGTTCGGGGCCGTCGTGGTGAAGGGCGCGGGGTATGCGCATTACGAAGTCAAAGTCACGCGGTAAGGGCTGTTGCCAGTTGTCAGTTGCCAGTAAAGGCAAGTTGGCAGTTGTCAGTAAAGGCAGTTGGCAGTTGCCAGTCAGAGCAGGGCCAGTTGTCAGTCTAGCGGCAACTGGCTTTGTCTTGAAGGCAGTTGCCAGTTGGCAGTTGGCAGTACGAGCGCATGGTCGTGGGGAATGGGGAGGCGAGATGAATTATTTGCAGGTTACGGAGTATGAGCAGTTTGGGTTGGAGGCGGCTACGGATGTGGCCTGGGTGAATGCGGCATCGTCGGTGATGGATGCGCATTGCCGTCGGAGCACCCTGGGAGTGGCGCAGTTTCAAGAGCGGCTGCGAATCATGGGGGGAAGGAACACGGTGCGGGTGACGTATCTGCCGCTGGCAGTGGTGGCACCGGCGACGACATCGGTGGTGAGCGCGCGCGGGCGGTACACCATGCCGCGACGGGGAGAGTGGGTGTTCAGCGAGATGACATCGGAGATCGCCTACGCGTTTGGTCTGCCCGGAACGTGGACGAACCTGAATTCGGCGGATTTGGAAGTGTGTGCGGAGAGCGGCGAGATCACGCTGCCGGTGAACGCGCTCGGCTTGGGCTTCAGCGAGATTGAGCTGATTTACATGGCGGGACTGGATCCGCTTCCCAACGTAGTGAAGGCGGCGTGCGCGCAACTGGTGAAGAACGCGCAAGCCACGCCGGCGCTGAACGTGAAGATGGGACGGCTGGACCGGATGCGGATGGACTACTTCTCCGACACGCTGGTGGATGCAAGTGTGCGATCGATGCTGGCGCCGTTTGTGGCGCAGAAGGTGGGCTGAGATGCAGGTGGCGATGAGTGGAAGTGCGTTGGCGCGAGCCGCGGATGCGATGCTGCAAGCGATGGGAGCACAACAGATAACGCTGTTGTTTGCGGGGGCCGGGGTGGCAGGAGATGCGGCGTGGGAGTTGGGGTTGGTGGATCCGGGAGTAGAGCAGGTGGTGGTTGGGCCAGTGGCGGTGCGCCGGCTGCCAACCTCGAATGCAGGGCCGCGGCAGAGGTTGGAGATTCTGGTGGGGCGGGGAGCGATTGAGGACGAATTGAGTTTACGGAACGTGCCGTCAGGGCAAGCGCTGCTGGAGTCGGTGCTGGGAGTGGTGTATGGCGGCGAGATGTTTGACGTGGAAGGCGTGGTCGCCGAGCAGTTTGCGGGGCAGGATTATTTGTACCGCGTAGTGGTGATTGAGTGAGGGTGGGTGACGCCTGGGTTGGCGCAGACGTGGATAGGGGAAATCACATGCAGTTTGCAAAAGACAGTTTCTACATGACCTTGCGAGCGCGACTGGCATCGCGGAATCCGTTGCGCACGGTAGTGGTGAGTGGAGTGACGCGGCCGGCGATTGTGGTGGTGGAGAACGAGCTGCCGGGAAGCGGCGAGAGGCTGGCGAATACGTTCTACATCGAGTGGGGCGAGAGCGTGGCGGTGCTGGACCCGCAAGTGCGGCGAGTGAGAGGGATGATGTGCCGCATCGGCTACTTCACCTGCGGCAACGCAGAGAGCGGAGTGGATCGCGGGCGGAATGTGGGGGAATTGGACAGCGAACTGTTGGCCATCTGCAATCCGGCGTACACGGGCAAACAGGATTACACGCAGTCGCCGAGCGTGAACCTGGGGACCGGGATGTTCTGGACTTATCCGAAGCTGGGCGCGGTGAATGCCGGCGAGAAGCGGGATGGAGCGGCGCAGGGGCGAATGGAAAGAGTGGCGGAGATGGCGATGTATTTCTATCCGGAGGTGGCTGCGTGAGGAGCGCATCAGGGACGAGGCAGCAACCGGTGAGCCGGAGAGTGCGGGCGTATTTTGCAGCGGTGGAGCGGGCATCGGACAAGCCAGTGATCTTCGATCCGGCCAAACAGGGGGCTTTTCCCCTGGATGCCCCGCCGTCGCCGTGGATGGGGCTGGGCGAGATTGCGAACTTCAAGCGCAGCAGCGGGACGCAGGTGGGAGAGATGCGAGCGGGAGCACGGGGAGCAGTGGCCGGGCAATACCGCGGGAACCTGGACGCGAAAGTGGAATGCGACTTTCTGGAGTGGGGCAAGTTGCAAATGGCATTGGCGGGCGGATCGCAGCACATGAACGTGCTCGCGGAAGACCCGAACGCTGAGGCGCGAGCGACGGGCGGAAGACCGTTGGCGGCGGTGGCGGTGCTGGCGGGCTCGAGCGCGGGGGAGCTGGTGGTGGGAAGCGACGCGGCGGCGAAGTTTGCGGCCGGGGACTGGTTCGCGGTGGATGCGGACTACAAGCAGCAGACGGGTTATGTGGGAACGGGAATCGCAGGGGCCTACGTGAAAGATCCCGCCGATGTGGGCCGCGATATTAACTATGTGCGGCGAGTGACGTTCAACGTGGCTCGGGTGGCGCAGACGACGGCATCGTCGCTGTTGCTGGAGCAATCGCTGTGGGGCGGCGTGCCGGAGGGAGCAGCGATTCAGAAGGTGGTGGCATTTACGGATCGCGAAGGCGGCTCGTTTTTTCAGGAATGGTCGGCGCTGTTTGTGATGGAAGAAGAGTCGGGCGGGCGGGTGTGCTTTCACTATCCGCGGCTGATGGCAGCGGCGGCGGTGGAACGGGAACGAGCGATGACGATTGCAACTCCGATGAGCGCAGTGGCATTGCACGGAGTGTTCACGGCGCTGCCGCATGTGGATGAGAACGACGGGGAGGCGGTGCTGTGTTATCGAAACTATTTTCCGTTTGTTTAAATTTTTGGACACCGGACCAAGAGACACCGGAAAGCCAACAGGCAAGGGCGGCGCGCGGTGACAAAATGAAGCGGGACGCGTGCAGTGAAAGCCTCAAAATTCATCTGTAGTCAACGAGCATCGAGAAGGTCATCCCAAGACAATGAAACTCATGATTGACAACCTGGACGGCCGGGGGCCGCAGGACTATACCCCGGCGATTGATGGGATCAAAGCGCCGGCGGTAGTGCGGAAGTTGAACCAACCGGCGGAGTTGCGGTTGAGCCTGGTGGCGACGGGAGCGGAGTTTGTGGTGCCGGTGAATGGGGCGCGGGTGACGCTGGGCAGGCTGAATGGTAAAGACGTGTTCAGCGGCTACGTGGCGGAGCCGCCGACGTTTGAATTTCTGGGATGGGGTGCGCGGGATCCCATCTACTGCTATGGGTTGGTGGCGCTGAGCGATGAAATGGTGTTGGAGAGAAAAACGTCGTCGCCGCGCTCCTCTTTTGTGGCCCGGAGCGTGGGTGACGCGCTCCGGCAGTACAGCGAGGAGATACTGCCGGGAGCGCTGGATACGAGCGCGGTGCAAGCGGGTGATACAACGCCGTGGTACTCCAGCAGTCCGGAGAAGAGATGGAGCGTGACCGCTGGGGAGCTGGGAGTGTTGGGACGGGCGAGCTATCGGGCGCTGGATGGCGGGTTGAGTTTCGCTGCGGTGGGTCAGACCATGGTGGCGCTGGACGAAGCCGCCGCCGATTTCACGCCCGGCGACTTGAAGCTGTCTTCGCAAGACAAGCTGGTCAATGATCTGACGGTGGTTGGAATCACCGAGCCATGCGCTTACGTGAAGGACTACTTTGTGGGCGATGGGTACACGCTGAAGTTTTATTTGTCGCAGAATCCATTCACCCGAAGCAGCCGGACGATTGTGGACGAGGAGTTTGCCGGGCTGGAGGCGACGCGATGGAAGACGACCGATCCGAGAGCGGTGATTGGGGTGAGCGGGGGCAAACTGCAATTGGCGGGCGGGACGGGCAGTGACGGACAGACCTGGCTGGAATTCATCGAGAAGATTGAGTTGGGCGGAGCGGTTTTCCTGCAGCACGGGAATTTTGTTTTTAGCGGGGCGTCGGACGGCATGATTGGCGGGCTGTATGCGAACGACGTGACAGTAGGCGGGTGCATGGCAGGGTTTCGCATTACGCCGTCGGGGACGCAGTCGAAGATCACAGCGTGGATACAGGGAGCGAGCAGAGGGACGAGCATGCTCACGCAGAACGGACACCAGTACTTGTTGACCACGCGGTTGTATGCGACCGAAGTGTATCGCATGCGGCAGGTGTTTCATTCGTCGGCGCATCCGGCGGGACAGGCGCGAGGTGGCGGGGCGGTAAGCGCCGATGTGCGGGTGGTGCTGGAAGTGCATGACATTGATCCAGCGAATCCGGGAACCATGGTGGCGCCCGCGACCGTGCTGTATGACGGGGTGGTGGCAGGTGCGCCGGGATTCTGCCGGTATGCGCTGGTGAATGCGATCAACTTGTATGGCAGCGTAGCGTTCACGCGCATCACGCTGGGTGTGGATGCGGAAGTGAGGAGCGCGCTGCCCGGGCAAATTTACCGGACGCGCCTGGCGGGGGCATTGATTGATGGAGCGGAGTGCAAGCTCACATCGGGACCGGGGTTGCAATTCTTTCCGCAGTCGGTGCCTGCGGCCAACGAAACGATGGTGGTGAGTTATCGCAGCCTGGGCCGTGCGAGGGCGAGGGTGACGGACCCCGTGAGCATGGTGGCTCATCGGCAAGGCAGCGACGACGGGGTGCGAGGAGGCGTGAGGCACGTTGCATTGCCGACGCCCCGCACCTCGGTTGATTGCGAGACCGCCGCCCTGGCACTGCTGGACGATGCCAAGGGCTGCGGGTGGAAGGGTGAGTATGCGGCGTGGAGCCAGTACTTGCCGGGCGGAGTCGAAGACGTTTTCCCCGGAGACGGAATCCAGGTGAGGGTGGCGTCGCGGGGAGCATCGTTCACGGCGATTGTCCGCGAGGTGGACATCGTGGTGCCGGATCTGAGCGGCGACAACTTGCGCTACAGCATCAAGTTCGCGGACGACGCGGCGGAACCGCTGGCCTTTGAGTTTCACACGGGCCGAATTGCCGACTCCCTGAGCCTGGCGGCGGTGGAAGTGAATGCGGTAGGGACGGAATACCTGGCGGACCTGACGGCGGCGCAGATTACGGCAGTCAGTTCGACGACGGTGACGATGGATGCCGGAGCGACCCCGGCGGCAGGATGGGGCGTTGAAGTGAGGCGGAGTGATGCGGGCTGGGGCGCGGACAACGACCGCAATCTAGTGGGACGATTTGCGACGCAGACTTTCACCGTGCCCCGGTTGGCGCGAGTGCAGGATTCTTTTGTGAAGCTTTACGACAATTCTTCGCCAGCCAAGTACTCGCAGTACGCGGCGGCGTTGCATGTGGACTATCCGTTATGAAGAATCTGGGAGAGACAATCCGAGAACACAGCGAAGAGTGGGGCGACGAGGCTCCAGTGGTATTCCGCATCAGCACCAACGATTTTCGGCAGCAGGTGCTGGAAAAACTGGGGCGGCTGGAAGCCCAGATGGACATGCTGGTGGGCAATGGTCAGCCGGGCCGAGTGCGGCTGATCGAGGAGCGGGTGGACAGGTTGCAACACAGCGATATTCGAAGAAGCGTTTACGACCGGCTGGTGAGCGCGGCGATTGCCGTGATTGTGAGCGCAGCCGTGGCGCTGCATGACCACCTGGGGCTGAGGTAGGGCTTTTCCAAACAATTAAGCACGCAAGGCGAACAGCAATGAATTTCTTATCCACGTTGCTGCGGGGGATTTCTTTCGTTCCCGCAGTGATCACGGGCATTCAGGGCTTGTTTAGCGGACGCAGCGGGGCGGACAAGAAAGAGGCTGCGATGTCCTTCATCAGTGCGGCCATTGCGATGAGGGATGCGATCACGCGGCGGGAGATTCTCGACGCGGACAAGTTCAAGGCGGGGCTGAGCCAGGTGATTGATGGGACGGTGGAATGCCTGAGCGCGTCGGCTTGGGCGAAGCGCTGAGGTTTGCGCGCGGCTGGTTGCCGCAGCTGGCGAGGAGTGATGGACGAAGTGATTTGGGGAAGCGAGGGTTGCATGATCGAAAGAGGGATCGAGAAAGTGAAGGCGTTTCTGGCACAGCATCCGTTGCTGCAAGGCGCGGTGCGGGCGGCGGAGGGAGGTGCAATCGGGGCGCTGATTGACATTCCCTTTACGCCGCACGTTCTGACGTCGGAGGGAGTGAAGCAGTTGGGAGTCGCGGCCATGGCCGGGGCGGGGATCGCCCTGCGCAATTGGCTGAAGGACAACTACAAGACGCAGCAGTTGGAAAAAGCGCTGCGGGCATAAATAGAAGGAGACAACATTCTCATGGCAATTCTAGATTGGAAGAGGCAAGTGGGTATCGCGCTGTTGGGCGTGGTTTCGCTGGCGGGGCTGAGCGGCTGTCCCGGCGGGGAGTTGCACGAAATCAACCGGATCAACAAACAGATTGAAGACGACCTGAATGCGGTGGTGGTGACGGCCGGTTGGTTGCACGAGCAGAAGACCATCGACGACAGCGAAGCCGAGACCATTGGGCAGGCGGTGAGCGAGGCCGCCGACGCCAAAAAGGTGCTGAACGCACAGCTTCGCACGCTGGCAAGCGTGGACAGCAGCAACATCGCGCAGGTGCTGGGATGGGTGCAGGCGTTTGAGCAGAAGCTGTCGGCGGTGGGGTCGCAGGCGGGGCACGTCAAGAATCCGGACAGCCAGAAGAAACTGCAACTGGCGTTCAGCGCCATGGATGCGACACTGACCACGTTGACGGCATTGTTGGTGGGAGTGCAGCATGCGCCGCTGAAGGCGGGTTTCGACGCTGCATCAGAAGTGGCGCTCGGGTTGGCAGCGTTCCAGGCGATCGTCGGGTTGCTGGCGAAATGGAGAGCGGACGGCTTGCTGACGGACTCGCAGCTTCAGGACGCCATGGACGTGGAGAATGACGACACCAAGAAGCGAGCCTTGGCGTTGATTGCGGCGACCACGCCGGTGCCTCGGGTGCAATAGCTGGCTGGAAGCTGGCAAGGATAGCGAGCAGCGATTCAGTGGGGGTCGCAGATTTCGAGATAAGATTAGAAAATGTCTGTGGCCCCTGCCAGTCTGGAACTCGCGCTGCTCTCGGCGGCGCTGCTGGGGTTCCGTCATGGGTTCGACTACGATCACATCGCAGCGATTTCAGACATCACCAGCGTGCAATCGTCCCCGCGTCGCGCCATGCAACTGGGGCTGCTCTATGCGCTCGGGCATGCTGCTACGGTAGCGGTGCTGGGGAGCGCGGTGATCTTCTTTCAGCTTTCGCTGCCCCGCGGGGTGGACCGGATTGCGGAGCGGCTGGTGGGATTCACGCTGGTGGTGCTGGGCGTCTATGTGCTGGGCTCGCTGTTCACGGGCAACTACGTTCCCAAGAGTCGGTTCCTACTGTTGCGGCACGGTTTCCAGTGGATGCAATGGAAACTGCGCTCCCGTTGGCACACGCATGAGGTTCCGAAACCGCAAAGCGGGGACTGGAACTACACCTGGAAGTCGGTGTTTGTGGTGGGAGCGGTGCACGGACTGGGAGCGGAGACGCCGAGCCAGTTGATGATTTTCCTGCTGGCCGCCAACCTGGGCGGAGTGAGCAAGGGATTTCTGGGCTTGGGCATGTTTCTGGTGGGGCTGCTAGCGATGAACACGATCATGACGGCGTCGGCTGCGGGCGTGTTTGGCATCAGCACTCGCATGCCGAAGTTTCAATTTGCCGTGACCGCCGTGACGGCGGTGTACAGCCTGGTGGTCGGCGCGATTTTTCTGTGGGGTAGTTCGGGCAGTTTGCCGGCGCTGGGGTGAAGAGTTCTAGTTTCTGGTTTCAAGTTTCTAGTTTCAAGTCAAGCGAAGTGATTTTCGCGGTGGGAGGCGGTGCGATGCTTGCGCCTAAATCCCTGGCTCGGCTTGGGGTTGATAGCCCTCGCAGATTCGGACGGGCAGGCGCGGGTACTTTGGAAAGCGATCGTCGGTGAGCGCCAACTGGCAGAGCAGGAATGTCGAGCCGCGGTCGGAGTCGAGCTGACGGGCGTGGCGGCAGCGGGCGCACAGGCCAAGACGTGGATCATCGGCCGCGGCACGCTCAGGTGGAACCATGGAGTGGGGAACCATGGGGTTAGGATAGCAAAGCAACCCGATGGGCTGGGTTGCTCGCACAGCACCGACGTTGACCCGCCGCTCTATTTCGTTTTTGGTCGCGACTCTGGCGGAACCATGCCCGCCATCCGGTAGTACCCCACTAGTTGGCCGTAGTGTTCCCCGGAATGTTCGATGAAGCCGTAGGCCATATCGCCGATGCGAGTCAGCTGATTGCCAAAGGGTTCGGTCACAACCTCGTCCATGCCTTTGTCGCCCTTGGCCTTGATGGCGGCTGCGCCATCGGCGAATGACTTCTTCACATAATTGACCACATCGGTTTTAGTCTTGTACTGATCCCGCTTGGGTTCTTCTTCGGTGGGCACCTTCACACCCATTGCCAGATTGGTGAAGAAGTAGTTGGCGCCGGCGGCGTGTAGCAATTGCTGGGCAAAGGAGCGCTGCTCGGGCTTGGGCTTGAAGTCGTACTTGTCTTCAGGGAAGTCCTCCGCCATGGCGATGAGTTTGCGCCCGATATCGTTCCACGATTCGAGCACCGCCTGCGAGGGACTGGAGACAGGCTTCACCGCCGCAGTTTTCTTTGCCATATCCTGGGCGTGCGCGGGAAGCGCCAGAAATCCAACTGCCAGCATCAGAACGCCGATTGAAAACAACTTCTTCATAGATTTCCCTCCTGGGGAGTCGGACTGCCGACCGGGGCTATGGTATGACGGGAGGGCGGCTTCCGGCAACCCCATTTGAGCGCAACCGGGTTCGGCTCCCCCAAACTGACCGTTCCCGGATTTCAACCCACCCCAAACACAAGCAAGGAAAGTGCCAGGAATCCACAGGACGAGTACAGGGACTTGACAGGGGGCTGCGCCGCAATCATCATGTTTGCGTACTATCATGCGGTAGTAGTGCCGAGGGAGATCGATGCTCCCGGCTCGGTGGCAAATCAGAAACTCAACCTCTGGAGGTCCCACGTGTTCTATAAGGCTAGCCTTCTATCCTTGCTTGCTCTGTCGCTATCGTTGACAGTGCAGGCCCAAGTCCCCCTCAACCAGATCAGCACCGACCCGTTTATGAGCCCGATCGGCGGCCAGCATTCCACCGAAGTGGAAGCCGCCACCAACTCGAATGGAAGCACGATTGTGTCGATATTCCAGGAAGGCCGGTTCTACTCGAACGGCGGTTCGGTGGACAACGGCTATGCGACCTCAACGAATTCTGGGGCTACCTGGACGACCGGAAGTCTGCCGGGCATCACGGTGAATGGCGGGGGCGGCGGCATCTACGACCGTTGCTCGGATCCGTCCGTGGTGTACGACGCGGCGCACCGCATCTGGCTCGCCGAATCACTGCCACTTTATGCCAACCTGGGAGCGACCAGCCCGATGCTGGTGAGCCGCGCTACCGATGGAATCCATTGGGGAACGCCGGTGACGGTGGGCCCAGTGTATAACCGCCCGGACAAGACGTGGTTGACCTGTGACAACAGCACGATCAGCCCGTACTACGGAACCTGCTACGCAGAATGGGACGATAACAGCGCCGGCGACATCATTTATTTCTCCACCTCCAACGACGGTGGGCAAACCTGGAGCAGCCCGGTGCAGCCTTCGGGCGGGCCGGCAATGTTCGGCGCGAATGCACTGACACAGCCCAATGGCTTTGTGATTGCGGCCGCAGCCGACGCGTTCGATCTCAACATTCAGGCGACGACTTCGGCGGACGGCGGCAAGACGTTCACCTCTCCAGTCACCGTGTCTGTCATTACCAAACACACTCCGGGCGGCGGCGTTCGCACTCTGGTCCTGCCTTCGGGAGCAATCGATGCCAACGGCAAGTACTTCGTATTCTGGGCAGACTGCTCGTTTCGCGCGGGATGCACTAGCAACGACATCGTGTACTCCACCTCCACCAACGGCGTGACCTGGTCGAAACTGAACCGGGTACCGATTGACAAGCTGACCAGCCCTTCCGATCACTTCCTGCCTGGAGTCACGATCGAAGCGGGTACGGGCGGATCGTCGGCGCATATTGGCTTGATGTATTACTACTATGCCAACGGAAACTGCCTCGCGAACTGCAAACTGCAGGCGGGCTACATCTCGTCGCTGAACGGCGGCTCCACCTGGTCGGCTCCAACCGTATTGACTCCGACGATGAATCTGCCTTGGCTGGCGAGCACGACGCTGGGCAAGATGGTGACCGACTTCGGGGCGGTAACGTTCTCCAACGGCAAGGCGTTCCCGATGGTCGCTTATGCGACGGCGAAAGTGGGTACTGCCTGGCATGAATCCATGAATACGGTGGTGACCGGCCTGGTGGACAAACCTGGAACCCTCAGTGCAGGGCACGACTTCAGATTTCCGAATGCTGTATCGGACAGCCCGGCGCCGACCCGACCGGTGTGCGATAGCTGCGAAGACAAGGACTAGACCGGCGCGGCCTTCCTAGGACGGCCGAGCTGGCAGGAACTTCCCGCCCTTCTGCGTGGTTTGCGGAAGGGCGGATTTTTTTGCTTTGAGTTCGGGCACCCCCGCCCCTCCGCTTGGTTTCGAGCAAGGGCGAGGGCTGTCGAGTGACGCGAGAGTGATTAGAAATGAAAAACAACGCCGCCCGAGTAGCGGAAATTGTTCTGGCTAGTGGAAGCAAAGCGGGATTGCAGGAAATCGAATTGCCCCACCCGGATGCTCACATGGGGCGCAACTTTCGCGTCCACGCCGCCTCCGGCTGCCCAGGCAAACGCATTGTCACTGGCGCTGACCCCAAAGGCGCTGCCCGTGGCGCGAGCCCCTCCAAAAAGTCCATGGACGAAAGGAGTGACCTTGGAGTGGTTCGGGAAGCGCACTACCGGCCCGAACATGTAGGTGTAAACCTTGGTGGAAAGGCCGACGCCGAGGAACTTGGGAGTGCCATAGGTGCCGCTGAAGTCGCCGGTGACACCGACGTAGCGGTTGAAGTACCCATTGACGGCGGCGTTCCAGCCGTTGAGGTTGAAGTTGATTCCCGAATCGCCGACGTGAAGATATTGATAGCCGCCGAAGACTTCAGCGCGGGGAGCGTCCTGGCTGTAGGCGACACCAGAAACCAGCAGCAGCAGGCAAGCAAGGACTACACAAAAACGAGACATGAAGACCTCCTGAGAATGTGGATCAGACGTAAAGGCGACGCCGACGCGAAGGCATAAGTCCGGCGAGAGTGTTCGAGGAGCCCGACGAAAAGGCACCATAAGAGTATGTTACGAGGCGGGCCGGAGAGAGCGTGTGATGAGGGTCACATGCATTTGTGAGAGAGTTCAAAACCGGCATCCAACCGTTGCGGGAGGCCAAACCGGGAAGGGACACGCACCACTCTGCGTGACCTGGAGTGGCCTAATGGAGGCAGAGAGTCTTTCCGTCACGCTCCTGCGGCGGCAGAATCCGAGCCGAAACTTCGTTTCTACTGGTTGAGGGCTGTCAGTTTCTGCGCCGCCAGTTGAGCGGCCTGAGTGGAAGGATTCTCTTTCTGTACCTGCTCGTACAGGCGCTTGGCTTCGGCGGGTTGCTGTTTCGATTGGTAGAAGCCAGCCAGTTCGAGCTGAGCGGTCGCTTTGCTTACGGCGTTGGTGGGATGGTCGGCAAGCTGTTTGTACAAAGCGATGGCCTGGGAGTCCTTGTTGTCCTTGGGATAGACGGAAGCCAGGGCGAGGTTGGACAGAGCGGCCAGATCCGAGTTGGAGGAATGACTGGCCTCACCGAACGACTTCTCCGCGACGGGGTAGTCGTTGAGAGTGGCTGAGGTGACGCCGACGAAATAGCGGGCCAGGTCGGCGGTCTTGGTATGGCTGTAGTTGTCGACAATGGCCTGAAACTGCTTGCGGGCGGCGGTGGCGCGCTCCTTCGCGGAAGTGAACGCGGTGGCGCCAGGTTCCACGGCCGGACCAATGGGCGTCTCCAAAGTGCGGGTCGCCTGGTTCAGAGCGAGGCTGGCTTTTTCGTCCTGTTGGCTGAGGTAGTACCAGCCGCCGATGCCAGCCGCCAGAGCCACCAGCAACAGCACGCCGGCGATAAGGAGGGTCTTCTGATGCTCCACGGTCCAGTGGGCGGTTTTTTCGGCAGCCTGGATGGTGGCGCCGCGGAAGCGGTCTTCTTTTAGAGAATGTCGGGTTTCTGCGCGCACGATTTCCTTGGATGATCCTTGATGGAGTCAGCAGTGAGTGACGAACCACTAGTTTAGCAGGGGAAAACGGCGAGCGTCAAAAGGCGGGGGCGGGCCATGGTAGATGCATCGGTAAAATGCCATCATTCTCCTAAGAGTCGGGGCTCCGGCGATAAGGCACGACGCGGCCAGAGAGTGGAGACGAGGCACGTTAGGGTCGCATTATCGGGACGGCCGCCATTGTAGCGTCCTAATGAAGTCAGCCCGCGGAGTGATGCGGAAAGCATAAACCCAGACGTTGGATTCAGCGCTGGAAGCTCAGTTGTCGGGCGGGGTGACATTATTACCGAGAATCTACGTTTCGCGGTCTAAACATTGATCCAGGCTGCTACAATCGGGCGCGTTCACAATTCAGATCACAGGACCGAAACTAATGATAACGAAAACTGCGCTAATTTGGCTGCTCTGTATTCTCATCCCGTCTGCCGCGGCCGCCGGCGATAACAGTTACAAAGTAACTTATGATGGCGGGTCCTTAACTGGTGTCAAAGCGGGAGCAGGATTAAGACTGTTTATTGATCAAAATGATATTCGATTGACCAAAGATAAGACTGATCTCGTGTCGATTCCCGCTTCCGCAATTACGGAAATCAGCTATGGGCAAGATGTACATCGGCGCGTTGGAGCAGCGATCGGACTTGCCGTCATTTCCTTCGGAATCGGGGCATTGATGGCTCTCACGAAATCGAAAAAACATTTTGTAGGGTTGACGTGGGCCGTGGGTGAAAAAAAAGGGGGCTTCGCGATGCAGTGTGACAAGAACGAGTATCGGGGCGTCTTGGCTGGCCTAGAGGGAGTAACTGGCAAGAAGGCCGTAAACTCTGAGGCCATGACGGTAAAGAACTAGACTCTGTTCACCCGCCGAACATTGCGAGCCGAGGCGCTGACACACAGAGACCCAAGAGCCCGCATGGTTAGAGCATCGACAAAATCGTCCGTCGATAGATGACACAGGCGCGCTCCGCAAGTCGGCGCTTACGCCAACTCCACTTCAATCTTCTTCTTGTCCGGGTCGAGCTTGGTGATGCGGAAGCTGCGAATCTGCCCGGCGCGGGCGGGCTCCGGCTTGGAGGCTTCGCCGGTCGCGCCACTCTTCCAGCGCGCGTTCAGCATGGAGGTCAGTGAGGACAGGTCCGCCTTGGCTTCTGGCCTGGCCTCTTCCTTCGGTGCCGGCGGTGGGGCGGCGAAGTGGCAAGTGGCTTGGATGCCGTCGCCCAGTTCGACGCGCGCAGTTTCGGCCGCGTCCCCGACCATGCGGCCGGTCACGACATCGCCTATTTTGTGCTCGGCAATGTACTCATCCAGTCCGGTGGGAATCAGTTGCTTCATGCCCAGCCGGATCTGGCGCTTTTCCGGGTCGATGGCGAGCACCAGGGCCTTGACCGTCTGGCCGGCCTTGAGCACATCCTGGGGATGATCAATACGCTTGTCGGCGCTGATATCGCTGACGTGGACCATGCCCTCAATGCCTTCGGAGAGCTGCACGAAGGCGCCGAACTTGGTCAGGTTGGTGACAGGCCCTTCGATGGCGGAGCCAACCGCGAATTTCTGCGTCACGTCGGCCCACGGATCGCCGAGAGCTTGCTTCAGGCCGAGCGAGATGCGGCGCTCGTCGGGCTTCACGCTCAGGATGACGGCCTCGACCGTCTCACCGGGTTTGACCACGTCACTGGCGATGCGGACTTTCTTTCCCCACGACATTTCGGAGATGTGGATCAAGCCTTCGATGCCGGGCTCCAGCTCGACAAAGGCGCCGAACTCCATGAGCCGGGTGACGGTGCCGCGCGCCCGCTCCCCGGCCTTGTACTTTTCGGCGATGGCATCCCAGGGATGCGGCTGAAGCTGTTTTAGGCCGACGGAAATCCGGCGCTTGCCGGGATCGTCGGAAATCTTGAGCACGCGGGCTTCGACCGGCTGGCCCAGCGAAAGCACGTCGGCAGGTTTGTTGATGCGGCCCCAGGAGATATCGCTGACGTGCAGCAAAGCGTCGACGCCACCCAAATCGATGAAAGCGCCGTAGTCCGTCAAGCTGCGGACGGTGCCACTCACGGTGTCGCCTTCTTTGATCTCGGCGAAGCGCTGCTGCTTGGTGGAAGCCTCTTGCTCTTCCAGAACTACGCGACGGTCCACCACCACGTCTTCGTCGTCCACATCGAGCTTGATGATGCGGCAACGGATTTCCTGCTCGACCAGCTTTTCGATTTCGGCGGCATCGCGAACTCCGCTGCGCGAAGCCGGCATGAAGGCGCGCACGCCCACGTCCACGCTTAGGCCGCCTTTGACCACGCCAGTGACCGTGCCCACGATGGTGGCTTTCTCTTCGAACGCGCGCTGCAACGACGACCAATCTTTCGGCGCCTCCACGCGGGTGCGGGAAAGCAGGTAGTAGCCCTCGGGATCGCGGCCGGTGACCGAGACCAGCAGCTTGTCGCCTGGGTTCACGGATTGATTTTGGAAAGAAGCGAAGGGCAGGATGCCTTCCGACTTATATCCAATGTCCACCAGAACCGACTCGGCGGAAACCGTCACCACGGTGCCTTCGAGTTGCTTGCGGCCATCGTCGCCTTTGCGGGCATGGCTCTTCTCATATTGCGAGAGGAGGTCTGAGAAAGACTCGTCAGGCTCGGGTGTAGCCGGGGATGTCGTGCCTGGGGATAGTGGCTCTGGAAGGCTGGGATTGGACATGATGAAGTCGGGTATTATCCTGGCTGATTCTTAAATCAGGATACCACTGCGGGGATGGGGACGCAGAAGCTTGAAACCACCCTGGCCCCGCCCTAGGGCACGGAGCGCTGTGCTCTGGGGCGACCCAGAGCGACCTACATGGTGCTTTGCTCGAGCAGGCCCTGCTCCTGCTTTTCCTGGCATGCAATGCAGTGGTTGGCCCAAGGCACGGCATCCAGGCGTTTGGAATTGATCTCGGCGCCGCAGGAGATGCATTCTCCAAACGTGCCTTCGCGAATGCGAGTCAGCGCACTTTCAACTTGCGCCAGCAACTGGCGGTCGTTGTTGCTCTGGCTAAATAAAAATTCCTTGGTGTAGGAATTGGCCGCGCGATCGGCAATGTCTTGCGTGGAGTCTTCGTCCACGCTCCGGCCGTCCTGCTCGGTGCGGGTCACCGCCCGCCTCAGGTCCACCTGCCGCAGTTCCAGTCTCTTCTTGAAGGAGTCGAGTTTTTTCTTGTCCATGAGCTTTCACCCGGGAGCTTTCACCCGCCAACCGTGCCAGAGCGCCTACAAGCAATTCTTGGCATCAGCCAATCGAAGATAATAAGCGTGTCCATTCAGATGCGTCAACTGGGGAAAGGATGCCGAAGGTCCTGGGGGCAAAAATAATTCCCAGAACGGGAATAAGCTGGGCCATCGGGTCAAATTCCCGGATCTTTCTCCGGACTTTGAGGTCGAATCGGGAAACGAGTCGAATCGGGTAAAACTCCAAACCCTGTCCGTCGCACGGTTGCGAAACTGCGATGCACAAACCGGAGGTTCCGCTCCCGCATTCCCGAGCTTCCTGCCCGAAATTCCTGTCGATGGTCAGCGGTTATCGCGGCAAGGTCTCCGGCATGTCCGCCAGGGCATAAGCCATCACGGCCATGGCGGCGGCATTTTCCTGCAATTCCCGCGGCACGATCTTGTCCAGCGTATCAGCGGCGGTGTGATGGTAGTTGAAATAGGTGCGCGCGTCCTGCAGCGGAGCCAGGCCGGGAATGCCGGCTCGCACCATCGGCGAAATGTCGGAACCCGGACTGGAGTTGGTGGGCCGCAGCACATTCGCGCCTGCACTCTGCATCACCGCCTGCACTGGCTGCAGCAGGGCAATCGCCTTGGCACTGGCTTTGACAATGTAGCCGAGACAATGCCCGGAGCCGAGATCACTCTCCATGGCGGCGACATAGTTAGGGAAGTCCGCACCGTGAGCTTTTTCGTACGCGTCATGGCCGCGCCCACCGTTTTCTTCGTCCATCCAGGCGATGACGCGGATGGTCCGCTTGGGATGAAGGTGCAACTGCTGCACCAAGTGCGCCACCTCCATTGCCACGGCGACGCCGGCGGCGTCGTCCAGCGCGCCTGTACCCAGGTCCCACGAATCCAGGTGACCGGAAACCACGACGATCTGTTCGGGATGCTCGGAGCCCTTCAAGTCCGCAATCACGTTGTGGCCGATGACTTCCGGCAAAACCTGGGGAGTGAGAGTCAGGTGAAGCTGCACCGGCCCCTGAGCGGCGAGATGCGAGATGAGGTCGGCATCTTCGGCGGCCACCGCGCCCTGCGGAATGCCGGAGGGCAGGCTGTATCCGGTGTGCGGCAGGCGATAGTCCGCACCGCCCACGGAGCGGACCAGCGAGGCGGCCGCGCCCAGGTCGGCGGCGGATTTGCCAGCGGCCACGCGATAGGCCACGGCTTCTCCGTAGGCTTCGCCCGCCGATCCCGCGGCGGCCTTTTGCTTGTCAAAAGGAAAATTGAAGAGCACGATCTTGCCTGCGACTTTAGCCCGGCCGAGTTGCTTGAGTTCCTCGAAATTGTTGACCGCAATCACCTCGGCGGTCAGGCCCGCGGGGGTGGTGGAAGTGCTGCCGCTGAGGGTGGTGACCACAATCTTCTGGGTGGTTTGCGGCGCTTGGCCGGGAAACTGCACCAACTCCGCGGTCTCGGCCCCCCGCACCCAGTGCGGCAAACGAACCTCTTCCAGATGGGCGTCCAAGCCGAGCTTGCGCATTTCTGCAGCGACGTACTCGGCGGCTTGTTCCGCTTGGGGTGAGCCACCCATACGGGGTCCGATGTTTTCGCTGAGGTGGGCCACCTGACGGTAGGCGTAATCGCTGCGGAAGGCTCCGTCGCGCAACGCCGCCAGCTCGGTCATGAGTTGGGCCGGATAGACGACTGCCGGCTCCGGCGCCTGCGCCGAGACCACGCCGGTCAACAGGCAGCACCAGGGCAACAACATTGCGAGAATCTTCTTAGGCATGAGGCTCCAGTGGAATTCGTCGGCTATTTCAAGTCGCTTAGCGGCGGCGCGGGATACTCGGGCAGCTTGTCTTTGTTCGAGTCTGCCCGCTTGACCTCGAGTTCGTCAAACAGAATCGAGGGATTCACGATGCTATGCGGAACATTCAGCATCAAATTGTCCACGTTAAGGTCATTGCCGGCGGCGATCACATCATTGCGCAACGAACGGGTGTCGAGATCGCCGAACACGGCGCCCCGCACCAGTTCTTCGTGGCCGTCTTTGGCCCAGACTTTGTAGAGCAGGCGCGGCGAAAAGCGGCTACCCATGGTGACGACGTAGTAGCCGTAAGGTAGATCGCGCTGCTGGCAAATCTCGATCAGCTTTTTCTTCAGGTCGGCGGCAGACATGGGATCGGAAGAGGTGATGATCAGGTTGCCTAGACTGGCGCCGGAAGGATTGCCGATGCGGGCCCGCCCGTGGCCGTTTGAAGCGGGGAAGTCGTGGATGGGTTCCCGTCCGATCAGGTAGTTCTGCAGCTTGCCTTTGACGATGACCTGCACTTTTTGCGCGGGCACTCCTTCATCGTCTACAGCGTAGTGCCCCAGCAGCGATTGACCTTGGATGCTGGCCAGGGAAGGATCATCTTCGACCGAGAGAAAGTCCGGTAGCACCCGGCTCTGGTAGCTGGTGGCATAGGCACCCTTGGTGCGAGCGGGTTTGCCCACGTCGGGGGTTCTGCCCAGGATGTTCTCACCCACCAACTGGGCGAAAACATCGGAGGCGGCGTCGGCGGAAAACAACACCGGACCGCGATACTCTTCGTCGGCCAGGGGCGCCTCGCGCAGCATCTTCAGTGAGCTCTGCAGTGCGCGAGTGTCGGCCAGGAATTTCTGCTCCGTCGGCAATTCGTTGACATGGGCGACCAGGTACGATCGCGAGCGCTCCAGGCGCATGCCGTCGGCGGCTTGCGTGCTCCCGTCGGTTTCGATCTGATACATGGTCTGGCCACTGCGGGTCACCGTGCCCTCGGAGTTGATCAGGTAGCGATTGATGGCAAAGAACTTCAGGTAAGACTCGCAGGATTCCGTCAGCGGGTCCTGCCGGTATCCGACGGTTGAGTCCTGCAGCATTTTGAGAAAGGGCTCGGTGTCCACCTCGAGTCGCACCAGCGGCTCGATTGACTGCAACGGCAAGGCGTGCGCGAAATCGTCGACGGGCGAACTCACGGTGAATTGCTTCAGTTCGGCCTGTTTGGCGGCGAACGCTTCGGTCGCGCTCTTGTAGGCGTTGTCTGTGGTGAGCCATAAACTGTGGCGCAAGGCCAGAATGTCATCGTCCATGGGCAGAATGTTCAGAGCGCCGACTCCGCGGTTGCTGGACTCGGAGTAGCTGTCCTGTTTGTAATCGCCGATGCGGACGACCACGCGGACCAGCCGAGTGCGGGTTGGGGAGTTGGCCCGGATCGCACCGAACGCGGCCTCGGCGCTGCGGTAGTCGATGTCGGTGACCTGGTACTGCAGGAAGTAGGGGGCGGCCACGCCGTCGAGCTTGAGTTGTGCCTTGGAGCGCTCCAGCTCGGCCCGCATGGCCTCCAGCACCGGGTCCTTGTCGGGAGTAGCGGCCGCTGCGAAACAGGAAATCAACGCCAACAACAGAGCCTGCAGAATCACCGGCCGGACCACCCGCCGAATAATGACAGGATTCTTCATTGCACACCCCCGGTCGTCGCGTCAGTCAGTGTAGGTGGTGGCAAGATCGGGGGACGATTGAGGGAGTGAGCCCGTTTTTGCACTTCGATTTCCGAGAACAACATGGCCGGCGCGGCGGCCGATACCGGAACGCTACCCGACTCGGCTCCGCAAATGCCGTTGAATACGTCGGTCTTCTCGCCGGTCAACTGAATGCGGTTCAGCGCGGCCAGCGGAGTGCCGACAATGTCCACGCCGCGCACCAACTCGTCGGAGCGGCCATCCGCATATACTTTCCAAACCATTACTGGCAAAACTTGGAAGGCTTGCGGCATGCTGCGCTGGGTCAAGGTGAATCCGCCCTGAATGTCCTCAAAATAAAGGCCGTAAGGTTTCCCCTGCTTCTTGACCTCATCCAGCAGTTTCTGGCGCAACTCCGAGTCTTTACTGGTGCGAGTGGAGGTGACGACCAGGTTGCCCTGGCGTCCGGTGACCATTCGTCCCGATTGAGCCCGCCCGTGCCCGTTAGAGGTTTCGAAGTTTTTGATGGGGGCGCGTGACATGAGGAAGTTTTTCAGAATCCCGTCTTTGATCACTTCCACCCGGCTGGCGGGGACGCCTTCGTCGTCGTAGCGATAGAATCCACCGAGATCAGTGCCGTTCAGCCGACGCAGGGTGGGGTCGTCCACGACGCTCAGAAATTCCGGCAGTACTGCCTGGCCCACTTTCTTGGTGAACGTTTGGCCTTCGTTCTCGCCCCGTTGCCGATGACCTTCCAGCCGGTGCCCCAGCACTTCGTGAAAGAATACTGCGGCAGAGCGGCCGGAGAGCAGAGCCGGGCCATCGAAGGGTTCGGCGAGCGGGGCGGCGCGCAGCGCCTGCAGGTCCGCCGCTATCTTTTCGACGCGGGCCTCGATCTCGGCAGCTTTGGGCAGGCGATCCACGGTTTCTGCCTGAAACGTCTCCACCCGCAGCAGCTCCATGCCATCGTCGGCGCGGATCTCGCCCTGGATCAGCAAGCGCACGATCGACGAAGGCTCAACCACCCGGGTGCCCTCGCTGGAAACGAAATGCGAGCTCGTGGATTCCGCTTGCAGCACCACCGCCGATTGAATCATCCCCGAGTATTTGCGGAAGTAGGAGGAGTACAGGCGCGCCATCTTCTCCAGATCCTGCTGCTCGGGCAGAGTGGGCGGGGCCGTCTCAGTGATGTGGGTTTCCGCCTTCTCTTTGGAGAAGTCCGCGGAGGTGTCCTCCTCCTTGGCGTGCACCTGATTTTCGGTTTTCACATTCAGAAAGGTCTGGGCCGCCTGGCGGTAACTGCGATAGGTCAGACGCCACAAATCCCGGGCGATGGCGTCCGGATCGTCTTTCAAGGACAAGGCTCCCGACTGGATCGCGGAGTTTCGGTTCTCTTCGTGAGTGTTGTCCAGGGCCTGGCTACCGACCCGAGTGATGACGTCCGCCGCGCGCCGGTGCAATCGGTTGGAGTTGACCAGGGCGCCCAGAGTTGCAGCCGCAATGGCGCTGTCCGAGTCGTCCACCGAGTAGCTCAAGAAGTAGGGGGCAGGCTCCGTCTCGCCGAGTTCCGCCTGCGCTCGCAGCAGCTCCCTCTGCATGGTGCGGAGCAGGAGGCCGCCGGTTTCGACCACAGGCTTCGGTTCGCGCTTGGGAGTTGCCGCTTGGGATGGAGCGCTCAATCCCAAGATCAACAATAGGCAAGAAAAGGCTTGCAGGGGCAAGAATCTCATGAGGACAAAGAAATCTCCGCTTATGCCGTTAGATTATCAGAAGGAACGGACTATGCGCCGGAACTTGCACGCTGGATGGGCCTGCGTTTTCCCAAAAAGTAAAATCCCCTGCCGCCGAAGCCTCAGGGGATTGCGATGCTCTAGAAACTTATACGCGAGTTTAGCTGTCTCCCGCCACCGTGCGCACTTTTTCGGGCATGAAGTGGTAAGGCGGCCAGGGGCCGCTGATCACCAACTCGCAATTTTTCAATTGCTTGGCAGCCGAGGTGTACCGGTTCTGGTACTTCTCCACCGACTTCGAATCAATTAGGTGGGCGATGTCGAGCAGCATGCCATTGGCACTGACCCGCTTGCAACTGACTTCTTCTTCCAGCGGATTGAACAGCTTGTGGACTTGGACCGACAAGGCCCGAGCTTTGGTCTGCCGCTCCCGGTCGCGAGAAGCCTTCTCCCGCAGCTTGGACAAATACTCCTTGCCCACGGTCGCCGGTAATTCCGATTCCGGCATGGCTTGGCGCATCGAGCCGTCCCGAACCACCAACTTCAGGTGCATCTCAGATTTGCCCCGCAACCGGGCGACGCTCAAGCCAAACGCCCGCCGGTTCGACCGGACGGCTTGGCGTAGTGCGTCTTCCGTGTCAAAAATGGTGCCAAAGCGGAAGGGAAGAACGGTGGAATTGCGGAAGCACAGGCTGATCACCCGGGCATGTTCATACACTGATTTCTCTTCTAATTTGGCGCTGGATCGGTCGTACTCACTGACCACGACCGCAAAGTCTCCACTGGGATAGCTCATGACCGGTGAGCCATTGACTCCTTGAACGTTGTCCAAAAGAAAAGGACGCCGTGTTCGCGTCCCACTGGGGAGGGTTTGATGCTCTGTAAGGCAGTACGCATACCACGCCATGCAGTTTCTCCGAAACCAAGTTGGGGTTACTTAGCTCAACAGGGTGTGACTTGACGTTTTTTCGAAATCCAGCAGAAAGGGCGATTCTTTGGACAGATGAACGCTTACCACCGCGTCCACTTTTCATACTACATTGACATATGACTTTTTTGCAACCTTTTCTTGTGAAAATGCATCGGGAAATTTGCTCAAGGAGGTATGGGAAGCGGGAGGTAAGGGGCGCCGCTCCGGGCCGACCTACTTTTTCTTCGCGTCCGCGGCCGGTTTTTCCGGCAAGCAAGCCTGCACCACCCGGATCATCTCATCCTGCGGAGCCGGTTTTCCGGTCCAGATCTCAAACTGACGCGCCGCCTGGTGCACGAACATCTCGACCCCCGAGATCGTCTGCGCTCCCCGGGCCTGCGCCATTTTCAGAAAGCGGGTTTCGGCGGGGGTGTACACCATGTCGAAGGCGAAGCGAGTGTTAATTTCGTCTTCCTTCAGCGGGGTCTCGCGGCTGGTGCCCATCCCCAGGGGAGTGGCGTTGATGATGAGGTCGAAAGCCATTTTCTTCAGGCCGGTCTTCTTCATGATGCGGGCCCGCGCTTGTTTGGCCAGGGTCTGGGCCGCGGCCGCGCTGCGGTTGAGGATCCACACCTCGGCCCCCTTCTCTTTCAGCCCGAACACCGCGGCGCGGGCGGCCCCGCCGGCGCCCAGCACCAGAATCTTCGCTCCCGCCAGAGTGAGGCGCTGCTCCAGCGGACCCACCACCCCCGCCACATCGGTGTTGAAGCCGTAGAGTTTGCCGTCATTAGCCCGCACCAAGGTATTGCACGCCCCGATCCTGGTGGTGTGGGCGTCGCTGTTGTCCAGATACTTCAAGATGGCTTGCTTATACGGCATGGTGATGCTGAGACCGTGCACCGGAATCTCATGCACGCAGGCGATCAGGTCTTTAATCGTCTTGGCGTGCAGTGACAGGTACACTCCGTTCACGTTCTCGCGCCGCAGTGCCGCGTTCATGATCGCCGGGGAGAGCGAGTGCTCCACCGGGTCTCCGGCGATGCCATACACCTTGGTCGACGCTTCCACCTGCTCAATGCGATACACCCCACGGAGTTGCTGGATGGTGACCTGGCCGGGCCCGGTCGCTTCCTCCGGGCTCACCGAGGCGAAGGTGAAGGCGCTGCCCGCCCGTACCCCAAGCACCCGGCTGATAATGCCTTGCTCGCCCATGCAGATCCCGACCAGCGAGTGCTTATCGCTCTCGGTCTGCAGAAACTTCATCATGGTGACATTGTCGAAGAGCGTGGTCGCGGTCGAAACAATCTTGTAATAGTCCGCGGAGACCTCGCACATCTTCTGCAGCACCGCTTCCAGATTGCGCGTGGCCTTGAAGTCGTGGAAAGAGAGGATCAGGGCGGCGTTGCTGCGCAGCTTGGCCAGGGCCGGAGCCTTCACCTTGACGCCGCTTTGCAACTCCATGTCTACCATCTGACACCCCGCGATTGCGGCTTTGGTCAGAATCTCAAGCTGCGCCGCGACTGAGCCCTTGAACTTCCCGCCATTTTCCGCGCGGCGGCAGGTGGCGATGGCCACCACATGCTGGTGCATCTCCAGAAATTGCTTCAGCTTGCCCAGCGCGGCTGCCGGTTGGGAAAGAAAGTCGAGGCGGAACTCCAGAAAGGGATTGTCCCTGGCCAGCGATTCGGCCTTTTCTATCAATTCGTTCGCGTCTCGGCCGGTCACCACCAGACAAATTCTGGGTAGGCGCAAAGGCAAGAATCGCACAGCTCGGGGAGTGTATTGAATATTGGTCATCACAAAGCAGACGGCGCGATATTACAGGTATGCCAACCTAGATGCAACTGCGGATTCACAATTTGCTGCAAAAAGCGCAATTGCGGCCCAGTACCCCCGTAATCTTGTGGTCAGTGTAACAGGTTGCTAGGGTCATCTATGCGGCCGGCAATCGCCTTAGCAGCATTTCCGGGACCGGCAACTGGAGGTTAAAGTGTTGAAAAGAATGACTTTCGCCATTTTATTTGTCCTGGGTGCGGGAGCATGGGGAGTGGCACAGGCCGCCCCGGCTGAGCCGTCCCTTGCGCCCGTTGCCACGTCCCTGCGTATTCCGGTCGAGCGGGTGCAGACCCCCACCGAGGCCGACTTGTATTGCGCAGGGTTTGTGGCGGAAAAGCCCCTTCCCGACAGCAACCTGGTGATCGGAGGGCTGGAGAGTCCGAATACCTCCAAGTTCACCAATGGCGAGATCGTCTTTCTGAGGGGTGGCGGCTACCGCAATGGCGAGCAATACGCCATCGTTCGCGAGTTGCGCGATCCCAACCGCTACGAAGCGTTCCCCGGCCAGGCGAAGGCGCTGGCCGCCGCCGGCTCTCCCTATGCGGAGGTCGGACGGGTCCGCATCCTGGACGCCCACCGCGAGGTGGCAGTGGCCCAAGTGGAATACAGCTGCGACCCCGTCAATCCCGGGGACGTTGCAGTGCCGTTTGCCCTCAAGGCGCCGATCCCGTTTCATCCCCCCATCGCGTTTGAACGCTTTTCCGCGGCGAAGGGCGTGCGCCTGGCCCGCATCATTCTGGCCAAGGATTTCGATACCGTGCTGGGTACGGGAGCGAAGGTCTATTTAAATGCCGGAGCCAAGCAGGGAATCAAAGTGGGCGACTACCTGCGGGCCTGGCGGAAATATTCCGCGGCCTTGTCGGATCCGGTGGAATCGCTCGCGTTGAAGGCCTCCACTGCGGACGATACGCAAAAGAATCCCCCTACTTTTGAGCCGCCGCCGTCGACGCATGCTCGCGGCCCTGTCATCCATCTGGCCGAGTTGCCGGATCGTGCGGTAGCAGAGTTAGTGGTGCTGGGGGTTTCTCCGAGCACCGCCACCGCGATGATCGTATTCGCGTTGGAAGATGTGCGGGTGGGGGACGGGGTCGAGCGCGACCAACAACCTTAAGCGCGGCAAGCCGGACTTGCCGGGATTGAGGGGCACAGCAGCTCAGAAGGGAGCCCTTCCGGCTTTCGCTTCACCTGCAAACGCCGACATTCACTTGGTCCTCAAACACAGGACTTGCCCGCTCCATCCTTCGAAGGCACCGAAGCGCTACTACCTCGGTTGGAGCGCCACAATCAGGCCCCGCCGGCTACCGGAAATACTTGATGTGCGGGTCGCCCGGTATCTGCGAGGCCACCACGATCATCGTCACTACCAGGATTGCGAGTTCCA
This sequence comes from Acidobacteriaceae bacterium, assembly GCA_025360645.1. Taxonomy (GTDB): domain Bacteria; phylum Acidobacteriota; class Terriglobia; order Terriglobales; family Acidobacteriaceae; genus JANYBT01. Next base: position 60,118 of record JANYBT010000089.1, read on the forward strand.
TCAACCACCCCCAACTTCTGCCAGCGTTCACCGTAACCCGACACCCTCGGGTTGGCAATGTCACTAATGGGCCATGCGATTACTTCCTTACCAACATAGATGCCACATCAGTAAACAGGAGGCAAGGAAAATAATGACTATCGACTCTCTTTGGTACCCGGATCGTTGAAGATTTCCGCAGTGAAGGCCTGAAGAGTGGCGTCGTGGAGGTAGGCGTCCTTGTGTAATCCGGCTTTGCGGCAGGTTTCTTCGAGGAAAGTGGTGCGGTCCCAGTGTTGTTCGATCGGAACCTGGGGCAGAAACAGGCCGCGCCGCTTTCCTGCGGTCACTACCAAACCGTGGTAGCCAATCTCCACATCCTCCGCTTGAATGGGCTCAAGCGGCGACAGCACGCTCAGCGAAACCGCGAGGTGTTCGGCTTCGGATTTGGTGACCGGCGAGAATCGGGGGTCGTCGAACCCCGCCGCCTGCGCCGTTTCAGCGACCGCACGATACAGGGGGGCGATGGGCAGGGGATATCCGACGCATCCCCGCAGGTCGCCGTGCAAGTAGAGAGTGGTGAAGACGCCGCGCGGTTCGGCCAAGTGCGGCGTGGGTGCTTTCAGATCCAGTTGGCGGTGTTCCAAGGCCGCTAGGATGGAGTCATGGGCCAAGTGCAGCAGCGCGGCTCGGTCCGGCGCAGTGAATTTGGGCGCGGCCTCCGCGACGCGGGCGGCGGATGCGGAACCGCTCTTAGACAATCTGGACATCGCGTTTTCTCCGCCGGGTAAGGACGAAGGCGCGGCGCTTGCGTTTTTCTGCCTGCCGGTCAATCTTGGACCAGAATGCTGCAAAGTAGTCGATGGCTGAGATGAACGACAATGCAATCATGAACCAGATCGCCGTCCACGCCACCCAATACACTGGAAACGCAAAGCCCGCGATGGGGAATGTCCGCCAGCGGTGGGCCAGAATCGCAGCCACTACTGAGACGATCTGCACCACCATCTTGAACTTGCCCAAATCGCTGGCTTCGATGGTGAAGCCTTCGGTGGCGGCAATGGAGCGTAACCCACTGACCAGAAACTCGCGGGCGATGACCACCACTGCCATCCAGGCGGGCACCAGCGAAGGATTGAATTGCACCAGCGCGACGAAGGCCGCGGCAATCAGTAGCTTATCCGCGAGGGGATCAAGCAGAATGCCGACCGTGGTGACTTGTTTTCGACGCCGGGCCAGGTAGCCGTCAATGCCGTCGGTCAACGATGCGGCAATAAACAACGCCGAGGCCAGCAATTCTTTCTGTCCGCTCTGTCCCGTCAGGTGCGAGGTGGACAGCAGCCAGATCAGCAGCGGAATACTGGCAATACGGCTGAGCGTGATGTAGTTGGGCAGGTTCACAACAGGACCAAGCCGCCGAAGGGCAGACTTCGACGCCTGATTATCCTCCACGCGATGCCAGAAAAGCAATCGGCCCAAACAAAAGACCGGCGAGTGCAGCCGGTCCTCTCTCCGAATTGTTTGCGACGCTTAGCTCTGCCGGGTTCCCAGCGATTTCAGAATGCTGGCGCCCATGGACATCAGATCCCCGTGTTCCGGCACCTGGCCGTTGGGAGTCAACTTGTCCACCAATTGCGGAAGCAGCGTGCTCAAGGTGGAACTGGCCGTCTCCGGAGAAAACCCCGCTTTGGCGGCCAACTGCTTCACCACGTCGCTGCCCAACACCTGATTGAGTTGGTCGCCGGAGATGGGTAAGTTCTGTCCGGTTCCCACCCACGACTGCACCAATCCTCCCATGCCCTTGTCGTGAAAGCTCTGCACCAGCCCCTGCAGTCCGCCCGGCTGGTTTTGGATCATCTGCAATAAGCTGCCCGCCAGCGGATTGTTGCTTCCGCCCAGCACGCCCGAAGTCACTTTGTTTTCCAAATCGTCGAATAACCCCATGGATGTCTCCCTAACGAAATGCTCTGCCGGTCAGTTGCAACGCTGGGCCGGCCAGCTCGGTTGGTTATTTCTTGTTCGCCGTGATCCGGCTCTTGATCTTGTCGTATTGCGCTTGCGTGAGCACGTCTCGACTGACCAATTCCTCAGGGCTCTCATAAGGACGATTTTCGATAATCTTCTGCGCGCTGGAGGCGTCCATGCCGGGCAGAGCAGCGAGTTCTTCTTTGGATGCGGAGTTAATATCAACTGTCGCGGCGACCGCTGCGCCTTTTGTTCCGTGCGGGGTGCACTGGGTGTAGCCTGCACCCGCCAATAGGGTCAAAGCAAACACGATTAGCATCAAGCGGACCAGCAAATTCCTGCGATTCATGGAGTCTCCTTATATTCAGAATGTTATTCAGAATGGCCCAAAACTGACTGGGCTGCCCACTGCAGCTATGGCCCATCGGAAAAACACCGGGCTTCGCCAGGCCCATACTCCGGCCCCGGAGAAGCCCGGTTCCAATCGATTACTTCGCGGCTGCCGCTCGCTTGGCGATGATCTTGTCTTTGATCTTGTCGTACGTCGCTTGCGGAAGCACTTTCTTTTTCACTAAGTCCGTCTTCTTGGCGTAGGGACGTCCATCCATGATCTTCTGAGAGTAGGCTGCGCCAATTCCCGGAAGAGCATCCAGTTCCGCCTTGCTGGCTGTGTTGATGTCCAGCGGAGCAGCCGTATCCCCCGTCACAGAGTCGGCCGAAATGCCGCCGTGCGATTTGGTGGGTTTGGGTTTGCCCTTCGGGGTGCACTGCGCATAGCTCACGCTGCTACCCATCAGGGCGACAGCAAACAGAGCTACGAGCAGGCGAGTGATCAGTTTCTTTGTCATGAAGTCTCCTTGGTTGCTGCTTTTTAATTACTCCTTCTTGGCTTCGTGGTAACCGGCCGCCTTGGCCTCTGCCTCGGTCATGAACTTGCCTTCCTTGGTCTTGCCATACCATTGGCCGCTCTTGTGATAGACCTTGGAGGAAGTGTTCACCCACACTTTGCCGCTGGCTTTGGCTGCGGAAATGTCGGAATCCGAAGCCGCCGGCATCATCGCCTTTTTGGACGACTCCTTCTTCATCGAGTCTTTCTTCATCGAGTCGGAACTGGCCGCCGGAGCCGCCATCTTGTCGTCCTTCTTCATCGAATCCGACTTCATCATCTTGTCGTCTTTTTTCATCGAATCCGACTTCATCATGGAGCCGTCTTTTTTCATCGAATCCGCGCCAGCCGCCTTGTCCTCGGCTGCCATCTTGTCCTTCTTGTGTTTCTTGCTTTTCTTGGTTTCGGTGGTATCGCCGGTTGTCTTGCTGTCTGCGGTTTGGGCGAAGGCCGGGCTTACGCATAGCGTCAGCAGCAGGCACAGCGCAGCCAATAAGGCGCTCATTTGGGGGACCGTCTTCTTCATTATTGAAATTCCTCGATTGTGACGCCCTCGTTTCCGGGGCGTTGTGAATTTAAAACATTTCGGCCGAACTGGCGAAACACTTATCCCACTCAGCGAGAATGCCCGTACCGCGCCATCCCACACGGCGAGAGCCAGTTGGGCAACTATAATGACAGCACACCCTGCCCTTGGTCAACCTAAAAACCGCTCAACCCAAAAACCACTCAACCCGAAAAAGCCCCGCTCCCATAAGCCAGCCTTCAGCAGACGACTGCGCCAGCCCTATGCGTAGATGCCGCGTTGCCGAATGGTATAGGCGACCCGGTCAATGGCCAGCATATAAGCCGCTATCCGGTTGTTGACGGCGTGGGTTTCGGCATAGCGCACCACGTCTTCAAACGCCGTCACCATAATGCTTTCCAGTTCCTCGTTGACCCTGGCTTCTTTCCAGAAGTAGCCCTGGCGGTCCTGCACCCACTCAAAATACGACGTGGTCACGCCCCCCGCGTTGCACAGAATGTCGGGGATGACGAAAACTTTCTTCTCCGATAGAATATCGTCCGCGACCGCCGTGGTGGGCCCGTTGGCGCCCTCGGCCAGGATCTTGCATTTGATCTGTTCCGCGTTGCGGCTGGTGATCACGTTCTCGGTGGCCGCCGGAATCAGAATTTCACAATCCGTAACCAGCAGCTCCGCTCCCGTCATCTTGTCCGCGCCCGGAAAGCCGTGGATGGTGCCATTCTTCTGCCGGAAATCCCACAGCGCGCCCAGGTCCATGCCATTTTTGTTGTACAGCCCGCCATCCACTTCGCCGATCCCGATGATCTTGTAGCCGGCTTCGTGCATCAACTTCGCCGCATTGGATCCCACATTCCCAAAGCCCTGGATGATGACCCGGGTGTTTTCGCGCACCAGGCCAAGTTTCTTGATGGCCTCATTGCACACGATCATAATGCCGCGTCCGGTTGCTTCACGGCGGCCTCGCGATCCGCCGATATTCAGCGGCTTGCCCGTCACCACGGCCGTCACCGTCTGGCGCATGTGCATGGAGTAGGTGTCCATGATCCACGCCATCACCTGCTCGTTGGTGTTGACGTCGGGTGCGGGCACATCTTTTTCCGGCCCGATAAATTCAATCAACTCGGCGGTGTAGCGGCG
>JANYBT010000100.1 GCA_025360645.1 Acidobacteriaceae bacterium
AGTTCCTGGGCGACGGGATGTATCAGGTGCGATAAGTCTAAAGGTGTCGAGAGGAGAGAAGTTGGCGACGGACGGCATTAACACCTCATTCGAAATTAACCAACCCATTTCACGGGAGGAGGCGCTGCTGTTCTGGGTGGAAGCCCTGCATTTCCTGCTCGACCCGCTCCGGCACCTCCCCTATATGAGCCCGAAGCTCGACCTCAAGCTGATGGCGCTAAGTTATGCCGGAGACGATGAACTGTACACGGAGGTCAATCTGGTTGACGATGAGCCGGTTAACATCCTGGACGGTACTTGGACTGCATTTCAAATTTGGGATTGAGGTGGATAGTGGGCGTAAATGATGCAATACGTTCTTTCATAGAGTTTATCCGAAATGTCACTCCCAGCGATCACTCGGATAAGGGCTTGTTTAAGGACTCGACGACACTAATCGTGCACGAAAACCAGACGGTAATCTTGGTCGGAGACGACGCGGACAAATACCGCGAAGTTAAAGCCTCGGTGTATGAGGCAATATCAGCCAGGAGACCTGTCAGCAGGAAAGCTGTCGATAGCATCTTGGACGATTTCTTTATGCGGGCTCTTGCTTCCGGCGACCATCGGGAGCTTCCTCATCTCGATGACCAATTGCAAGCCGGAATTCAGCGTCTCAAAACCGCGCTCTTTGAACAGTTGAAGAGTTGGGAGGTCAGGCTGACGGTCGAAGGGCTTGCTCCGAGCGGTTTGCCTATGAGGGTGGGTAAAGTCGATTTCCGATTCGTCGATGACGAATATCTGGAGGAGCTTCAGGGGGACCTCCGTCAATCGACCGGAACCGAAACTGGAGATGTACCTCATGCCACGCAGCCGTTGATGAACATAGTGGGTGCAATACGGGACAAGGCCATCGCCGTGTCCACAGTTAATTCGGTAGACCGAGATGCTGCAATCGACACTGCTAGACACGACCTCCGAATCACAATCGATGCCATAAACTTTTTTGCGTCACGAGAGAGCATGCGCGGGTGGGTGTTTCTGCCAGGCGACACAATGCCGCAGGCAGAGTTGGTATTTGCATCCTGTACGGGAAGTAACCTCGAGATGTCGTTTCATCGGGCTGGACCGATTCGCTGCATACCCCTGAACCAACTCGCAAGCCGCAAAGGCTTTGCGAGAGTCTCAGAAATCTTGGCCAAAGAAAATCCAACCGATCTCGAGGAGCGAATTCTCGCATCTCTTCAATGGGCTGGCCGCGCCCAAGTCGAGGCCCGGAGAGAGGAGGCTTTTCTTTTCTACGCAATTGCTCTCGAAACGTTGGTTCTCGGGAGGAAAACGACAATGGAGATTACACACCAGCTCGCTACTCGTTGCGCACACCTAGCGGGCGGTCCCTCTTTGGATGAGAAACAACTTGTAGTCCAAAAAATCCGCGCGCTATACGACCTAAGGTCTAAAATTGTCCATTCAGGCAGTCTCCAAATCAAAGAAGAAGAGCTAGCCCAGATACGGGAGTATTCCCGGTTGTCGTTGTTCTTCATCATCGACGTGGAACCGTTTCGTGAAATGAAACTAGTCAACGACCTGGAGGGGTGGTTCAAAACTCGCCTACTGATGGGAGAAGTTCGTTCCGACTAGTCCAGTGGTCACGCAATTGCCTTACGCACTGCCCGCTCCACTGCTTGCGGCAATTGTACAGGGACGAAATAATTGGCAGGATACAGGTAATCTTCGCCCGACTCGTCAATGACACGAGTCTGATGTTGCCTTTCGCCTGCCTCGTCGGGGATCACCTGATAAACCTTGCGCAGTTCCAGCGACGCAGCACAGCCGCTGTTGCCCACACAGATGACGAACTTAACCTCGCGCTTCATACAATCAATACATTGCTGTTCCACCCGGCGGAAACGACGCCGAATTCTGGCATCGTCCCCGCCGAGACAAGAGAAACCTAGCTGCACCCGCTAGTTCCCCCACAGCTCATACACCGGTAGCAGCTTCCGTTTCGCGTCATGATTGCGCCGCAGTAGCTGCATGTCGGTGCGTCGCCGAGGTCGATCAATTCCGCTAGAGCGTCGGCCGCGTGGAAACTTCCGGCTTCCGCTTTCGGGTGGTGAATGTCCATCGAGCCTGCCGCTCCACGCGTTCCCGTCATGTTCTCGTAGCCCATGCTCTCTATTCCAGGCAGGCTCGCTTGGCGCGGCCGCATGTTTTCAAACAACACCCCTTGCTGTCCGCTCAAAAAGCGCAGATGCAGCCAGCGGAAGATGTAGTCCATAATCGACTTGGCGTAGCCGATCTCCGGCGTCTTGCTCCAGCCGCTTGGCTCAAAGCGGGTGTGCTCAAACTTTTCGCACAGCAGCTTGAGCGGCACGCCATGTTGCAGCGCGATTGAGACGGCGCAGGCAAAGCTATCCATCAGGCCGCTGACCGTGGAACCTTCCTTGGCCATGGTGATGAAGATTTCGCCGGGCTCGCCATCGGGATACAGGCCAACGATGATGTAGCCCTCATGGCCTCCGACGTTGAACTTGTGGGTCACCGACTGGCGCTCGTCGGGCAGGCGATGGCGCACCGCACGCGGCGGAGCGTTCAGGTCCTGCTCTTCGCGCACTGCTCCGGCAAACATCGCTCCGGCAAACGCCGCAGCCGCATCGCCCTTCGCCGAAAGCGCTGTCTTGGATCCGGCAGCGCTCAGCGGCTGGCTCTTCTTGCAGCCGTCGCGATACACCGCTACCGCCTTCAGCCCCAGCTTCCACGCCTGCAGGTAGGCTTCCATAATGTCTTCCACGGTTGCATTCTCGGGCAGGTTGACGGTCTTCGAGATCGCGCCTGAAATAAATGGCTGCGCCGCCGCCATCATGCGCAAATGTCCCATGGAATGAATCGACCGCGTGCCCTTGGACGGCTTGAACGAGCAATCGAACACCGCTAGATGTTCGTCCTTGATGTGGGGCGCGCCTTCGATGGTGCCGGTGGCGTCCACATAACTGACGATGGCCCCCGTCTGCTCGTGGGTGTAGCCGAGCTTGAACAGCGCCGTCGGAACCGTGTTGTTCACGATCTTGATCATGCCGCCGCCCACCAGCTTCTTGTACTTGATGAGCGCGAGGTCCGGTTCAATGCCGGTGGTGTCGCAATCCATCATGAAGCCGATCGTGCCGGTCGGCGCCAGCACCGTGACCTGCGAGTTGCGGTAGCCGTACTTCTCGCCGTGCACCAGCGCCTCATCCCAGCAGGCTTTGGAGGCTTCCAGCACCGGCGCGGGAACATTGTTCTGGTTGATGTTGTTTACCGAGGCGCGATGCATGCGGATCACATCGAGGAACGGCTCGCGGTTCAGGTACCAGCCGGGGCAGGCGCCGCCCGGCATAGCAGCCGCCTCGGTCGTGCCCAGGCGCTGCTGCAACAGTTCGGTGGCCGGCGCAAGCGGTTGGCACAGCTCCGCAATGCGCGACGACTGCAGGTAGGCTTGGCCGCACATGATCGCGGTGACGCATCCCGCCAGGTCGCGGCCGCCGTCGGAATCGTAGGGCAGACCGCAGGCCATCAGCAGAGCGCCCAGGTTGGCGTAGCCCAGGCCCAGCGGACGGTAGTCGTGCGAGTTCCTGGCGATCATCTCGGTCGGATAGGCCGCATTGTCCACCAGAATTTCCTGCGCGGTGATGGTGATGTCCACGGCGTGGCGATACGACTCCACGTCGAAGGTGCCGTTGGGCGCGAACTTCAGCAGGTTCAGGCTGGCCAGATTGCAGGCCGAGTCATCCAGAAACATGTACTCCGAGCACGGGTTCGAGGCGTTGATGCGGGCCGTGTTCTTCGAGGTGTGCCAGCGGTTGGTGGTGGTATCGAACTGCATGCCCGGATCGCCGCATTGCCATGTGGCGTCGGAAATCTTCTGCAGCAGGTCTTTGGCGCGGAAGGTGTGCATGGGACGGCCGTCGAGCACGGCGCGGGTGGAGAAATCGGCGTCGCGAGTGACGGCCACCATGAAGTCATCGGTGACGCGCACCGAATTGTTTGCGTTCTGAAAAAAGATGGACGAGTAGGCCTCGGAATCAGGCGAGGAGCCGTCGTATCCAGCCGCGACCAGCGCGTGCGCCTTGGCTTCTTCCTTCGACTTGCACTCAATGAACTCGACGATGTCAGGATGGTCCACATTCAGGATCACCATCTTGGCGGCGCGCCGGGTCTTGCCGCCCGATTTGATCACTCCGGCAAAGGCGTCGAAGCCCTTCATGAAGCTGAGCGGACCACTCGCCGTCCCGCCGCCGCTCAGAGTCTCGGTGGACGAGCGCAGGGTCGAAAGATTAGTGCCGGTGCCGCTGCCCCACTTGAACAACATGCCTTCGGTCTTGGCCAGGGTCAGGATCGAGTCCAGCGAGTCTTTCACCGAGTTGATGAAGCAGGCCGAGCACTGCGGCGTGGCATATCCGGTGGTGGAGAACTCCACCTGCTGGGTGGCGTGGTTCCAGTGCCAATTCCTGGCATCAGAGTTAGGCTCGATGCGGTCGCATCCCACGTTGAACCAGACCGGCGAGTTAAACGCCACGTATTGGCGCAGCAGGATATGCGCCAGTTCGTCGTGGAACGTGGCCGCGTCTTCAGGCGTGCGGAAGTAGCCGTCCTTCATGCCCCAATCGCTAATCGTCTCAGCCACCCGGCTGATCAGCTGGCGCACCCCGGTCTCACGCTCGGGAGTTCCGATTTGTCCATGCAGATATTTGCTGGCCACAATGTTGGTGGCGGTGACGGACCAGTCGGTGGGAGCTTCGACGTCTTTCTGCTCAAAGATCACATTGCCTTTCGCGTCAGTGATCTGTGCGTTACGAAGTTCCCACGTCACTTGGTCGTAGGGCGAAACACCGGGCTGGGTGAACAGGCGCCGGAAGGGTAGGCCAGGGGCTGGCTTGCTGGGGGTGGGGACTGCGGTCGCGGCCGTATCAGTCGTCGTTTTCACTTGTTCGCGCACTGCCATGTCGTTCTCCTGCATCTTTCAATTTTAATGTCTTTTGAGGGGCTCCGCGCTGGCTAGAAACCGGCGGGAAAAATTGCGGGCGGGGGAACCTGCTCCCGCGGCGCGCTGCTCGGTGCCGCCCCGTAGGAAGTGGGCTGCCAGGCGGGGGCGCTCAGGTTGTAGCTCTTGGGTTCAGCAACGCGTTGCGATACCTGCGAGTTGGCGGTCATGTCTTCCATGGGGCTCCTTTCGTTTACTTCGTGTGAGTTTCGTATCTTTTGCTTCGTGTCGTTAGAGTTCTTCTTCCTAACCGGGAAACCTTGCATTGGCTCAGGGACACCTTGCAGCCCGCCTGGGCGGGAAGCGGGCTGGGGTGCACGCGAGCAATAGATCGATTGTCAAAGCTTGTGGTCCCTCGAGCGGGGGCCCGGGGGACCCAGTCACCGCACAAGCTTGATTCCGTCTTTGGAGGCGGGGTCCCGTGGTGCGGTCGAAAATCAGCTCGGTGAGGAGACTTTCGAAATCACCATGGGAATGTCACATTACTCCCGTATATTGTGGCTGTCAAGACCATAACGCAAGATATTGTATATTTTGTTCTTAGCAAAGCTGGTGCACCCGGGTGCGAAGAGGCTAACCTATTGCGTTGTTTGGACTTGCCTCAGCTCAGTTTGCTCTCGGACGGACCAGGGGAGGGAATTTTTCTGCCGAGCCGGGCGATTCTGCTCCCGGCGCCGGCCAGTCTCCCGACGATTGCAGCAGCGGCACGTAGATGTCTTCGAAGATCTCGCGTGGAGCGATGCGGCGCAGACCGTCAGAAGATTCGACCAGGTAATCGCCGGGGCACCCACATTGCTCGCGCCCGAAAGCGTCTTCAAAACTGAGGTACTCGGTGAGTTGGCGGGCGCACACCAGAAAGCGGGTGCGATAGACGGTCCATTCTGTGGCGGATCTCATGTTTTCGACTCTTCCCTTCAGGAAGTTTGCCTGGGTACAAACTTGGGCTCAAGCACGTCGCGGTTTTAGGGCGGCGATTGACTGATGTGGCCTATGCAACAGTGGAGCGAGAGTACTCGCTGCGCAGCCCCAGGTCAATTCCAAAAGAATGGTGCAGTGAGGAAAAGAAGGGCGTGGAATTCTTCGCCCTCAATCCTCCTTCAGGTTTCACTCGAACAGTGCAGCGCCAGGACGCAAGAACGCTTGGGATGGCGAATGCGCGGCTGAATTCGAGTACACTCGCTTAGACTGCATGGCCGGAATTTGCACAGGCCGTGCACAGGAAATTCAGAAAAGCGGTTTCGAGTTTCGTGGTTTCGAGAGGAGTGGTAATGAAGAAAATTTGCGCGATTGCGATTTGCGGGATGGGCTTTTTGCCGGCTGCGTTGGGGCAAACCACGCCCGTGACTTACTTAAAGTGCGGGAGTTTGTTTGACGCCAAGTCAGACACCATGCGGAAGAACGTCGTCATCGCCATAGAGGGCGAGAAGATCAAAGAGGTCGGCGGAGCGGCGACCGGGGGCGACGTCATCGATCTCTCCTCGCGCACTTGCTTGCCCGGCCTCATCGATACCCACACCCACGTGCTGTTGCAGGGCGACATCACCGCCGCGGATTACGACGTGCAGTTGCTCAAGCAGTCGCCGGAGTATCGCACCATTCTGGCCACCGTGAACGCGCGGCGCGCACTCGAGTATGGCTTCACCACTATCCGCGATCTGGAAACCGAAGGCGCGGGCTATGCCGATGTGGATGTGAAGAAGGCCATCAACAACGGTGTGATTCCCGGGCCGCGCATGGTGGTCGTGACCCGCGCGCTCGATGTCACCGGGGCATACCCGCTGCAGGGTTACGCGCCAAACGTCGCCGTCCCGCATGGAGTGCAGATCGTGGATGGGCCCTACGAAGCCCGCAAAGCCGTGCGCGAGCAAATCAGCTACGGCGCCGACTGGATCAAAGTGTATTCCGATCGCGCGTATCGCTATCGCGAGGATGGCGTGGTCGATGATATTCCGACCTTCACCCTGGAAGAGATGCGGGCGATTGTGGATGAGGCGCACCGCGAGCGGCACAAAGTGGCGTCGCACGCCAACGCGCTGAACGGCGTGCACAACTCCGTGGAAGCGGGCGTGGATTCCATCGAGCATGGCGACTATATCGCCGAGGAAGACTTGAAGACCATGGCGGCGCGCGGCATCTACTACGTCCCCACAATTTTTGTGGGCGAGTATGTTGCCGAAGGCCGGGCCCGGGACGGCGCGCCGGTGTGGCTGAAGCTGCTCAAGGTGCATGAGGACACCTTTCGTCGCGCCATGAAAGCCGGCGTGAAGATTGCCTTCGGCACCGATGCTGGCGGCTTCGACTGGAAGATCGATCCCGCAAAAGAGTTTGCCTACATGGTGAAGTTTGGGATGACGCCCGCCCAGGCCATCAAGTCGGCGACCTCAGTAGCGGCGGAGTTGCTCGACATGCAAAGCCAGGTCGGAACCATTGAGCCCGGCAAGTACGCGGACATTGTCGCGGTGGCCGGGGATCCTCTGAGCGATGTGAGCGTGTTGGAAAAAGTGGATTTTGTGATGAAGGGCGGAGTGGTTTACCGCAAGCCGTAAGGGGACGGGCTGGCGCTCCCGTCCCCGCATTGCCGTTATTTGAGGCGTTTGTTGATTTCGTCCCAGTTCACCACGTTCCACCAGGCTTGCAAGTATTCTGGCCGGCGGTTGTTGTATTTCAAATAGTAGGCGTGCTCCCAAACGTCGTTGCCGAAAATCGGGTGCAGACCCTGCGAGATCGGGTTGTCCTGATTGGGCGTGGAGAGAATTTGCACCTCTCCACCGGGCTTGCCCGCCAGCCAGACCCATCCCGAGCCGAACTGCTTCACTCCGGCATCGTTGAATTTCTCCTGAAAGCTCTTGAAGTCGCCAAACGTCTTCTTGATCGCATCGGCGATGGCGCCCGTGGGCTCTCCCCCACCGCCCGGCTTCATGATGCTCCAGAACATGGTGTGGTTGACGTGGCCGCCGCCGTTATTTCGCACCGCGCTGCGAATGGCCTCCGGAATGGCGTTCAGATCGCGAATCAGGTCCTCCGCGCTCTTGGCTTGCAAGTCAGGATATTTTTCCAGAGCGGCGTTCAGGTTTTTCACGTAAGCCGCATGATGCATGTCGTGATGCAGATGCATGGTCTTTTCGTCTATGACGGAATCGAGGGCCGTGTAGTCGTAGGGGAGTGCCGGTACTTCAAATGCCATGATGTTGCCTCCAGCCCCTCAGATGTATGGGGCAAGCCCAAGGATGCAGGCGCAAGCTCCGAAGTTCGAAGGAACCCAAATGCCCCCGGGTCCGATGCCTAGGCCTTACCCTGTGTTCCCCTGTGTCCCCTGTGGCGAGAGCCGTTGGCGAAGCGAAAAAATCCTACTCCCATACAACCCTTTCCTCCCGAGCCCACTCGCACGCCCAATGTAACTTCTCGCCTGCCAAAGGCATCTTAAAACAGTGGAACAACAGTGCTGCATCGCCCAACAACCAATCTGCGCGGGCAATAAAGCCGTACTTCCAGTGGGGACTCAAAATGCTTATCAAGAAATCCTCTGACATCAAGTCGTCGGAGATCACTCCCAAAAACGCACTTCTCAATCGCCGAACATTTCTGGCGGGCACAGCAGTCGCGAGCGCCGCAGTGGCAACGGGCTTAGCCTGGCGCGAACTAGCTGCTCCTTCAATTGTGGCGCAGGCCAACACCAAGATCGACGGCATCCAGAAAAGCAAGTTCAGCACCAGCGAGGCCATCACGCCGTTCAAAGACGTCAGTAGCTACAACAACTACTATGAGTTTTCGACGGAGAAGGAAGAACCGTCGAAACTGGCCGGGAACTTGAAGACGCGGCCCTGGACCGTGGCCATCGATGGCCTGGTGAAGAAAAAGCAGACCTTCGATGTGGACGCCATCATGAAGATGGCTACGCCGGAGGAGCGCATCTACCGGCATCGCTGCGTCGAGGGCTGGTCCATCGTGGTTCCGTGGGTGGGCTTCTCGCTGAGCGAACTCATCAAGCGCGCCGACCCATTGCCCAAGGCGAAATATGTGGAGTTCACCACCCTTGAAGATCCCAAGCAGATGCCGGGGTTGCGCGTACCAGTGCTGAAGTGGCCTTACCTCGAAGGCCTTCGCATGGATGAAGCCATGAACCCGCTGGCCCTATTATGCTTTGGCATGTATGGCGAGGCGCTGCCTAATCAGAACGGGGCGCCCTTGCGCATGGTGCTGCCTTGGAAGTATGGATTCAAGAGCGCCAAGGCGATTGTGAAGATCAGCTTCACCGAGCAGCAGCCGGTCAACACCTGGAACTTGTCTGCGCCCAGTGAATACGGCTTTTACTCCAACGTCAATCCCACCGTGGACCATCCCCGCTGGAGCCAGAAGACCGAGCGCCGTCTGGGCGAGTTTCGCAAGCGCGACACCCTGATGTTTAACGGATATGGCGACCAGGTGGCCAGTATGTATTCGGGCATGGACCTGAGGAAGAATTTCTAAGGGGTCTATGGCGATTCGCTGGTTGAAAGTGGTGCTCTTTCTGGGATGCCTGGTGCCAGTCGCGCGCCTGGGATGGAGGGCTTACACCAACGCGTTGGGCGCAAACCCGATTGAGTTCATTACCCACTCGACCGGGGACTGGACCCTAATCCTGCTGCTGACCACGCTGACCATCACGCCCCTGCGCAAGCTCACCGGCCTGTCCGCGCTCATCCGCTTTCGCAAGATGCTGGGGCTGTTTGCATTCTTCTACGCCACGCTCCACTTCACCACCTACATCTGGCTCGACAAGTTTTTCAACCTTCACGAAATGCTGGCCGATGTCCTGAAGCGGCGTTTCATCACGGTGGGATTCCTCGGCCTGGTGCTGTTGATTCCCTTGGCGGTGACTTCCACTGCGGGATGGATCCGGCGCCTCGGCGGCAAGCGCTGGCAACAATTGCACCGTCTGATCTACGTCAGCGCGTTGGCCGGGGTGGTGCATTACATCTGGCTGGTAAAGGCCGATCTGCGAAAGCCGCTGCAATATGCGGCGGTGTTGGCCCTCCTGCTGGGCTATCGAATAGTGGCGTGGCTGAAGGGTGCAAGCAGAAAAGTGGCAAGCGCTCCCGCAGCCCCGGTTCGTGTGGGCCAAGAATAATTTGGAAAATAACGCGGGATAAAGCGCACTGAGCCTATTTGTCCATAGTCCCAAATTCCTCTGGAATTTCCCCTTCTTCATCCATTTCAGCCTGTACTGTTTTGAACTCAAGCAGGCCAAACGTGTTCGGTGCGGTCTTTACAAAAACCTTGCCGTCGCGGGCGTATCCTGACAAAGTTCCAGCCAGCGAGAGGCGATGTGCTTTGTCCTGAGGTTTCCCCAGTGCTTTGAGGATGTTCACAATGGTCATCGGAGTGCCCGCTGCCTTGAGTGCGTCCCTGGTTTTTGCCAATGCAGTGCCCTCACGCAGAGAGTATTCGGAGGCACCGCTATTGTCTCGCGGCAGCAGCTTCATTGAGTCCTGTAAGCCTTGGATGTATGCCTTGGCTTCCGTGATCTTGAGCGCCAAGGCCGCAATCTCCTCTTGTTTCTTGGCGACCAATTTTTGCAGATTTTCTTTTATTCCCATATTTCACCCACAACTTGACTATACGCCGTATGGGAACTTAATGACAAGTATGACATTAGAAGTCTGACTTTCCCATCCCGTGCTATAATCTGGCGCACCAGGGAGTTTGCCTCATGCAATCGTTACAAATCGTCATGGTTTCGCTCGACCGGAAGAAGCGCGAAGCTCCCAATGGGGAGGATTACTGGATGGCCCGTGATCTTCAACCGATTCTCGGCTATACGGATTGGAGAAATTTTCAGGGCGTCATCGAGAAGGCCAAGAGAGCCTGCGACGGTGCCGGAGTCAACTCCAAGTATCACTTCGTTGATACCGCCAAGGTGATAGAAACTGGAAAGGGAGCGAAGCTGGAAAGGGCAGACTGTTACCTCACCAGGTATGCCTGCTATCTCATTGCCATGAATGGTGAATCCAGCAAACCGGAGATTGCCACGGCTCAGACATATTTTGCGGTGCAGACGAGACTGCAGGAGTTGAGCGAGCAAGAAAAACGCATTCAGTTGCGCGAAAGGGTGAAAAAGGGTAA
This sequence comes from Acidobacteriaceae bacterium, assembly GCA_025360645.1. GTDB lineage: Bacteria > Acidobacteriota > Terriglobia > Terriglobales > Acidobacteriaceae > JANYBT01. Next base: position 11,102 of record JANYBT010000100.1, read on the forward strand.
CAAGCTGCTTGCAGGGACGGCGAGAAGCGCGGGAGTGAAGCGTTTTGCCCTTTTTAATGACGCAGGATATCGGGGACTCTACGGAATGGGGTTGTCGGATATTAAACTTCGCAAACGCATCCCCCTGAAAGAAGACCTCCTCGACCGCGCCGGTAGAGCGGAGCTTGCGGCAAATGAGTTTAGACTCACGCAGACACAGCAAAAGCTTGAACGGGAACGCCTCCAGGGGAAGGTCCGGCCATATAGACTCACGAAAGCGTAGGCCGTAAAGTGAGAAATACGATTCGAAGGATCGGAGGCATCATGCCGGAAGATTTGCCAACAGAAGAACCTATCAAGAAACTCATTGCATCTCAAAAACGGCGGGCAAAAAACAAAGAGCATCTTCTACCATTATCGAATGATGACTAAGTCTCGCCGAATCACCCGATAGTGGTTCGCCGAGCGCCCTAACTTCACTCACGGATGCGGCAACTCCAGTGGACGCTCGCGGTGGGTCAAGACCCAGTCGCCGTTCTCGCGCAGCAGTTCTTCTCCCGCCGAGCGCAGAATCAGTTTGGCTGTAGTCTTATCTTTGCCGAGTATGGCGTCTCTAAGTTGCGCCGCCGCTTGCTCCAGAATCGGCGTCATACGCGAATACTGCTTGGCGTGCTCTGAGTAGGCCATGCGGTTGTTATAGTGGTGCACCAGCGCGCCCGCTGCCAGCGCTAGATCAATCATGATTATCAAGTAATTCACCGACTCATGAAGCCACCATGACAACCCAATCATCAGCAGCGCGCATAAGCCGACTAAGCCCAGACTCAATTGGCTGATCATTTCCAGCTTCTCCGCCGCATTCTCTTCCTGCGGAGCGTGCTTTCTATAGAAATCCCTCTGGTCTTCCACCCAGTTGTGACCCGCCACTCGGATCCGGTCCAGCAAAGAAATTTCCGCCGGCCACTCCGTGCTTCCGGCGGGTCCCTCGATCTCCCAGCCGCGAAATCCATTGCGAATCCAGTCCAGTTCGGTGCGCTGCTTACCCAGGTAGCGGTCGGCCACCGATTCCCGAATCCCCGCCATCAGCCAGAAAAACCGGGTTCGCAGTCCTTCCGCGAGCGCCCGATAATCCTGATAATTGTCGTTGTGGTCGGCGGTGGTCCGGCGTAGATACTCTGCCAGCCCGACTACCAGGCCCGCAGCGACAATCACCAATGAGTTATGTCTGAAGTTATACTGCCCCAGCGGCTCGATCTCGACCAGGTGCCCATACAAAACAAACAGAGCGAACGCGGTAAACACCAGAAAGTGTATGCGGCGCTGTCCGCTCTTAGTCTGCTTCTGATACTTCTGCGCCAGCACGTCGGCCACCGCATAGCGATCCAGCAGCGTCTGCATGGCGACTGGCAAGCTTGCCGGGCTGACATAGGGCCGGCCATCCGCCGCGGGCGTCGCTGGCATCACATAGCCTTTGCTGGTTTCCATCGACGCCAGAGCTTCGGCCGAGGTGTTCCTGGCCTCGCGGTTGAAGGCATCGAGCCGCGAGAACATGCGCCGGTAAAACTTTTCCTGTTCCCCCCTGAGCTTGCTGTATTCCGCCTGGTTCAGTTCGCGGTGTCCGCGAGCCGACAGTCGTTGGTAGTCGGCGGGATAGAGAGTCGAGACCTTGAAGCTATCCGGTATATGTGGGTTCGAGCTGCGCGGTGTTTGTAGATGGTAGATAGGAAAGCAATCGGGTGGATCCAGCTTACCCGCCATCTTAGGCACGCCGGTGGCTTGGTAGCACACTACCGATGCGGTCCCGCCCACCAGCCCTGTATCAAACCCGTCCCACAAGGCGATCAAGAGTTGGCACCGGTCGGCCAGATGCAAGCCTAAAGCCTGGTATTGGCGGTCTCTCGCCGGGCCGTGAGCGCGAATCGACTCATCGGTATTGCCCTCGGCCAGACCGAGCGGCGTCACCTTGTAAGCATGCTTGAGAAAAAAGTGGAACCCTTCCAGCGAAAACAGCTCGCGGTCTTCTTCCGCCAAGCCTTCCAGGTGCAGCCTGGCGGCGTCGTTCTCGATCTCTTCTTCGGTGCTGAAATCGCGTTCGTATTCTTCCTGCGGCAGCGGGAGCGTGGCGATCAGGCGAACGCCCAGTTTCAGGCCCACCGCCGCCACCAGACGGTCGGCGCCGGCCGCCAGTCCCGAGATCAGAATCAGCGGCGTCGCAGGATACTGAGAAATAATTCTTTTCTCGAAGATGTCACGGACCTGCTCTTTTAACTTCGCAATCTGTCCCGGAATCAAGTCGCGGTGCCCCGTGACCCCGATCACCAGCGGCGCAAGCAAATCGCGAGCGTTGTCAGGTGCGGCGGCGGGGCGGGATGGCGCGGCGGCAGAGGACATAAGCTTATCCTGCGACGGCAGAGGGCCATCTTAGGCTAGCGCAAAAGCCAAGTCAACCGCGTGTACTCGACCATGGCGGGGTACCCCGTTCAAGCTCCGCTTGGGCGGGGGGGTACACCGGGGGGCCACAAAATCGAGGCGATGGTCCCCAACCAGCTAAACACCACTATTGCTGTTGAAAAAACACAACGTACGCTGCGTTCGGCTGACTAACCCCAATAAAATCCAGTAGACCGTCGCCATTGAAATCCGCCACCAGCGTCGGCCCGCCATTGCGAAGGCTAGGAATCGAAACCATCGAACCGGCCGTGAAGGTGCCGTCTCCGTTGCCGGCAAGCAGCGTCACCGTACCAAATCCGACCGAAAGAATATCTTCTCGGCCATCTGAGTTAAAATCACCAAAGTAGAACATGGTCGTGGCGTCGTAGTTGGTCAACTTCGGATTCCGGAAGGTTCCGTCGCCGTTGCCGAGCAATACATGGATCTGGCTATTGCCGTCTGTGTAGATCAAGTCGGCATTCCCATCGCCGTTCACATCAGTCGACACCAGAATGGGCACCAGAGACAGGCTGGGGTTCTGCTTAATTACACGCGGTTTTTGAAACGTCCCGTCGCCATTGCCCAGATACATCTTGATGGCCCCAATGCCGATCACGTAATCGATGGAAATCAGGTTTAGCTTTCCGTCGTTGTTGAAATCGCCAAGCACTGCATAGTTGTCTTGGGCTGCAACAAATGGGCCGTGGCTAAATATTCCATCGCCGTTTCCCGTGAATATTTCACTTATTCCATTCCCGAAGCCCGCATCCTGGTAAACATCTAGCACCCCATCCTGGTTGAAGTCTCCCACCAAGTATTGCCACGGTGAAATGCTGATTGTGGTGTAGGTACCACCGCGCGCGTACGCCGCTCCAGGTCCCCCTAGAGCTACCTTCTGTTCCCATGAAGTTTGATCGGAGAGACCGTTCGGAAACACGAAGTCCATGTAGCCGTCCCCGTTAAAGTCGCCCATGCCCGCGCCACCGAAGCCGGGATAGCGAACTGCGAAGGTCGGCGCCCCGGTAAAGGTGCCGTCGCCGTTGTTAAGCTGAGTCTGAAAGCCAACGTTCACAATGCCGGTGACGTCCACCCGGTTGGTGCCAGTCGTATGGGCCAGCATGTACGGCGGCCCGATGTTCAGCACCGCAGCCGCCCGCTCCGCGCTGAAGTGGGTAGTCGGCTGATGCACGAGGACCTGTGCGTACGTGGAACTCTTGATCGGCCCGTTCGGGCTGTTCGTGGTGACGGTGATAAACCCGGAAGTTGGCAATGCTACGTCGGCAGCGTTGATCTGCGCCCACAGATGGTGCGCCGAGAGGAACGTAGTAGTGCGCGCCGAGCCGTTCCAGTTCACCACCGAGCCGTTGATGAAGTTGGCTCCATACACGTCGAGGGTGAAGTGCAAGCTACCGGGCAACACGGCCGAAGGATGCGTCGGCCCAATGATCTGCGGGACGGGATACCCCGGCTGCGACGTGGCGGCCTGCGCTGCGACTGCGAACAGAAAATACCAAGAACGACGAGAAGGTAATTGGAAAGGCGAACCCGCATTGGAATACTCCTCCGGGACGCGTTGGACATCCCCGTTCAAGCAAAGCATCACAATCACAAGGGAATTACCGACTAAACCATCAGACCTCTCCAGCGGTCCCCGCTCGGTCGGGCCCCGGCCCAGTCGGGTCGCGCCCCAGTCGGACGCCGTCACTCTCGAACCAATCGTCACTCTAAAACGGCGGCCAACCGATTGCCCGCTACACACATCTCACCCACAAGTGTCGGAAAACTTCCCCTCGAATTTCGGGTTTACCACTTTAGAAGGAATCCTCGGTTCTTGCGGGATACTCATTAGGAGCGTGTTGTGCAGTCGAAAATCAGTTTGCCGAGAAAGTTCGTCCCGTCTTCCCTTTCTAAATCCACAAACATTCTGCTGATCGCGGCCCTCGCATTATTGCTGGCGGCGGTCGCCTGCGGCAGCGGAACTACGGTCGTCAATCCCACCGGCAATTTCAGCAAATCCAGCCTGAGCGGGACCTACGTTTATTCGTTCGCCGGAACCGATACCAATGGCGACTACCGCGAGGCTGGCCTGTTCACTGCCGACGCCAATGGCAACATCACCGCCGGCTCGGATGACTTTGCCCAGGGCGGTTCTCTGGCCACCAATGCCACCACCGGCACCTACTCCATCGCCAGTGATGGCACCGGCACTCTGACTCTGGTATTTCCCGGCACCGCGGGAAGCATTAACTTGGCTATCACCATGCTGAGCACTTCCAGCCTGGATCTGATCGAAGCCGATACCTTCGCCAACGGTGCCGGTAGCGCCGAGAAGCAAGACACGACCGCCGCCACCACCTTGCCGTCCGGCACTTTTGTTTTCCGGCTGCAAAGCGCAAGCAGCATCACCGGATCGTCGGCCGCGGTCGGAGCCATGAACCTGAGCGGCGGTTCTATCACGGGCAATGATGACGTGATTCGTGCCGGGACTCCGCAACAACTGACTTTGAGCGGCATTGTGGTTGCGCCCTCCAGCAATGGACGGGGAACTCTGGCGCTCACTGATTCCGGCGGAGTCACCACCAACCTCGTGTATTACGTGGTGAACGCCGGCACTCTGCGCTTCCTGCAGAGCGATGGCGCGGCGCTGTCTCTGGGACGAGGGGAGAAGCAGACCCTCGCCACCTTCACCACCGCTTCGTTGAGTGGCGGCTTCGCTTTTGGCAGCGGTGGCGACACCGCCTCGAACCAGGGGGGAGCCCAGACCGTCGGCGCTTTCACCACTGACGGCAACGGCAACATCACCGCGGGCGCTTACGACTCGCAGCAGGATTCGGTCACCGCCAGCAATGTGTCGTTCACCGGGAACTATACGATCGCCTCCAACGGGCGGGCGCAGGTTTCCTTCACTCCGGCAGGAGGCACCGGGATCGTCATTCCTCACGTTTTCTGGCTGGTCAGTCCGAACCGCGCCATGTTCCTCGAAACCACGTTGAACAAAGTGGAGAGCGGCACCGCCGACAAACAGAATCCCACGACCTTCGCCAATTCCAATCTCGGCGCTCAGGCCGCGCTGGTGATGCACGGTTTCGACACCGAACTGGTGGACCGAGTGGGAACTCTGACTCCCGACGGCAAGGGCAACGTGACCCTGAACTATCTGCTCAATCGCGGCGGCACGGTCACCGCGCCGGGAACGCTGCCGGGAACCTACACCGTCAGCTCGAACGGCCGCACCGTGCTCAACGTCAACAGCCTGACCACCAATCTGGTGCTCTACCTGGTATCCAACAACTCGGGGTACTTGCTGCAGGGAGACACGGGAACCGAAATTTCAGGGCAGGTGGCGCAGCAAACGTCGCCGTAAGCGAGCGGCGTCGGAAATCGGGGAGCGTGGTGGAGGGGGCATGTTGCGAGCCATGCCTCTTTCCCCGTTTCGGTCATGCGCTGGCGGCCGATGGCTCGTAACTCTTTGAAAATGTCTGTAAAGTGTTGAAAACTAGAAGGGATTTTCCTGGGAATCCGTCGCCGGAGTCAACCGGGCCTTCGGCAGAAGTGTAAACTGGGGTTCCCCTCTTGCGTAGAATGCCCCGTAGCAGCGTTGCAAGGCCCCTAGGCCGACGACCTGTCCCTCCGGGCGGCCCGAAGGTCACCCCGCACCCCTCCCTCGCTCTGAGCGGCTCCTGGCGACGAAAAGTGCAAACTATTGCACTGTCACACAATTTATACAATATCTCGCAGTTCAAATTTCCCAACACCTGCCCCATGCGACTGCGCGGAAGCGTCGCCTATCTCGGCATCTCGGTGTTTTCCGTGAGAGCTTGACTGGCTCGTCGTCGCTCCCTGCCTCGTCATCGCTCCCCCCGGCCCCAGCGCGCGCGGTTGGCTTGTCAATTTCAAACTTCCCATGTCCAATGGAACCAGTCCCGCATGAGTTTCCCCGACAACCCGCTCCCCCCGTTCGAATTTGAAGCCCCGGCTGCCAGCCAAGAATTCCTGGCTCCGGCACCGCGCGATCCGGTCTGGAGCGGGTGGGATGTGCTGCTCATCGCGCTCCTCACCTTGACCGCGATTTTCGTTTTTCTGTGGCTCGGAATTTTTGCGGCGCGGCATTTTTTCTTTCCCACCCTCCCTCCTGCAGAAGTGGCGAAGATGCCGGAGTTAGGCATCCTGACGCAACTCGGCGCTTCTTGCCTGGCTTACCTGGTGGTGTTTGCTTACATGCACTTGGTGGTCACGCGCCAGCCCGGAGCGCCCGACTTCTTGACTGCGATTCGATGGAACTGGCCCAGGAACTGGGGACGTTTCGCTTTGCTGGGTGCGGTGCTGGCGATTGGCCTGCAAGCGGTGGCTCATTTGCTGCCCATTCCCAAGAATTTGCCGATGGACAAGCTTTTCCAAACCGCGCGCGAGGCTTGGTTGTTTTCGATTTTCGGAACCACCTTCGCGCCTCTGTTTGAGGAGTTATTTTTTCGTGCGTTTTTATATCCGGTGCTGTCGCGGCGCCTTGGCATGGGCATGGCGGTGGCGCTGACCTCGATCGGTTTTGCCGCCATCCACGGCGCACAGCTGAGCTTCGCCTGGGGTCCGATTCTGGTGATCTTTACGGTGGGACTGGTGCTGACAACCATCCGCGCCGTCACGAAATCCGTGGCGGCGGGGTTGATTGTCCACAGCGCCTACAACGGAACCATCGCACTGGCGATGTTCGCCGCAACCAGCGGGTTCCGGCACCTGGAACGCCTGAACCCTTAGGCTGGAAGGCCGGGCGGTTTTTTCACGGTCAGATTTGTCACGATCAGTTTTGTCACGGTTAGTTTTTTTCATGGTCAGATTCTTCGTCGATTTTCTGGTCAATTTCTCATGGTAAGGTAAAGACTCATGGCTTCTGCGCGAGAGGAATTGCTGCGTCTGCTGTCAGTGAAGTCGTTCCGGCTGGGAGAGTTCAAGCTCTCGTCAGGCGGCGCCAGCGACTATTACATTGACTGCCGCACCACCACGCTGGATGCGCGTGGCGCTCAGTTGACCGGACAGGTTTTTCTGGACGAGATTCAGAAGCAGGGATGGAATCCTCAGGCCATTGGCGGCTTGACCATGGGCGCCGATCCGATTGTGGTGGCGGTCGCGGTGACCAGCGGGACGCTGCACGGTTTTCTGGTGCGCAAGGCGGAGAAGCAGCACGGAACCGGGCAACGCATTGAAGGCTTTCGCGAGAAGGGTGCGCGGGTGGTGATTGTGGATGACGTGTGCACCACCGGCGCGTCCACCGTGCAGGCGATTGAAGCGGCGCGTGAATTTGGCTTTGAGGTCGTCGGCGTGATGTGCCTGGTGGAGCGCGAAGAAGCCCACGGGCGTCCCGGCGTGGAACAGGCGGCGGCTCCGGCTCCGTTCGTTTCGCTGTTCACCGCCAGCGATGTAAGGCGGCAGCACTTGGCCGGGAGTGGCGCCAGTCATTAGGCGGTCAATGGAGGTGCGGTCAATGGCGCGCAAGCAGTGTCCACACGGAAGCATCGAGAAGACCGCGGGAGGGATTCTCGCTTGGTCCCGCGCGGTCTGATCGCGTCAGGGTGGTCGGAACGGTTCGAAATTTAAATTCAATCAAGACTGCGGAAATAAAAAACTGTGATTCAAACTTTGGAATGGACGGATGCGGGCGTGGTCTTCATCGACCAGACGAAATTGCCCACGGAGGAAACCTATGTCACCTGCGCTACGCATGAGCAGGTGGCGGACGTCATCCGCAACATGGTGGTGCGGGGCGCACCGGCGATTGGAGTGGCGGCGGCCATGGGCGTCGCGCTGGGAGTAAAAAACTCGCGCGCGCAAACCGTGGCGGAACTGAAGCCGGAGTTTGACCAGATCTGCGACTTGCTGGCGAAGACGCGGCCAACGGCGGTGAATCTGTTCTGGGCCATCCGGCGAATGACCGCCAAATTCGCGTCGCTCAGCGCGGAATCAGTGGCGCACATTCAACGCGAGTTGATTGAGGAAGCCAAACGAATGCACGCCGAAGACATTGCGGCGAACATGGCCATGGGACGATTCGGCGCGACCCTGATGCCTGCGAGCGGCGGGGTGTTGACGCATTGCAACGCGGGCGCGCTGGCCACGGCGGGATATGGCACAGCGCTGGGCGTGATCCGCGCGGCGGTGGCGGCGGGCAAGAAGATTCACGTGTACGCCGACGAGACGCGTCCGTTTCTGCAGGGCTCGCGCCTGACCGCGTGGGAACTGATGAAAGACGGCATTCCCACGACGGTGATTTCCGACAACATGGCGGGCGCGATGATGGCGCAAGGCAAGATTGGCGCAATCGTAGTGGGCGCGGACCGCATTGCCGCCAATGGCGATGTCGCAAATAAAATCGGGACCTACACCGTCGCGGTACTGGCGAAGGAAAATGGGATTCCGTTTTATGTGGCAGCGCCGCTCTCGACCGTGGACCTGCAAACGGCGGACGGAAGCGGCATTCCGATCGAACAACGCAACCGCCGAGAAGTGACCCACATTGGCGGCAAGCAGATGACGCCGGATGGCGTGGGCATTGAAAATCCGGCGTTTGATGTGACCCCGGCGAAGTACGTGACCGCGATCATCACCGAGCGCGGGATCGCAAAAGCGCCATATGTGGAGTCGCTCAAAAAGCTGGCGGAGAGCTAGAGCAGAGAGCTAACAGAAGCGGCGTCGTCCGGAGCGAAACGAACGACTTCGGTGCATTGGCTGACCATCGAGAACTTAGGGGACGCGGAGGGAACACCCAGAAGATGCAACTCGCGGAACTTTCGGCCCCGCCTAAACGTAAAATACAGGAGAGAGGTGTGCCGTGCTGACATTCCTTCTTTGGTGCGTGCTCTTTGTGTTTTGCTGGCCGCTGGCGTTGCTCGCCCTGGTGCTTTATCCCGTGGTGTGGCTGCTGCTCTTGCCGTTCCGCATTGTTGGGATTGCGGTGCATGGAGTGCTGGAGTTGATCTGGGCAGTGATCACTCTGCCGGTGCGGTTGTTGCGCGCGCCGTTCCGGGTGTGACGGCTACGACTCCATCACCTTTAGGTTCGCGCTGACGATCAGCCTGGCCTCGGTCGCTCGCTGCACGTCCTCCGCCGTCAGTCCTGGTGCGACTTCCTCCAGCACCAGGCCATCTTTGGTCACGCGGATGTAAGCCATCTCGGTCACGATGGTGTCCACCACGGCGACGCCGGTCAGCGGCAGAGTGCAGTACTTCAGGATTTTCGGCTGGCCTTCGCGGGTGGTGTGTTCCATGGCGATGACGACGCGGCGGGCGCCAGCCACCAGATCCATCGCCCCGCCCATGCCCTTCACCACTTTTCCAGGGACCATCCAGTTGGCCAGGTTGCCCTGCTCGTCCACTTCCATCGCGCCCAGAACGCTTAGGTCCACATGGCCGCCGCGAATCATGGCGAACGAGTCGGCGCTGGAAAAATATGCGGTGCCGGGCAGTTCGGTGACGGTTTCCTTGCCCGCGTTGATCAGGTCGGAATCTTCTTCGCCCTCCAGCGGATACGGCCCGATTCCCAACATGCCATTTTCGCTTTGCAGGATAACGTCCATGCCCGCGGGAACGTAGTTCGCGACCAGCGTGGGCATGCCGATGCCCAGGTTCACATAGAATCCATCGCGCAACTCTTGCGCAATGCGCTTGACGATACGGTCGCGCTTCTCAGTATCTTTGCCCGGCTTCGCCGTAGTCGCCATAGGTCAGCTCGCCCGCCTTACGGTGCGCCGCTCAATCCGCTTTTCAAATAATTGGCCCTGGAAGATGCGCTTCACATACACGCTGGGAGTATGCACCAGATCGGGCTCGAGTTCTCCCGGTTGCACCAAGTGCTCGACTTCGGCAATCGTGATCTTCGCGGCGGTCGCCATCATGGGATTGAAATTGCGCGCCGTCTTGCGATAGATCAGGTTGCCCCAGGTGTCACCCTTCCAGGCTTTGATGAAAGCGAAGTCCGCCTTGAGTGCGTGTTCCATGAGATGGGGCTTGCCGTCGAATTCGCGGACTTCTTTACCGTCGGCCACCGTGGTGCCATATCCGGTGGGGGTGAAAAACGCAGCGATGCCGGCACCGCCAGCGCGAATGCGTTCAGAGAATGTGCCCTGCGGGACCAGTTGCAGATCGATCTTGCCGCTCAACATCATGGCTTCCAGCATCTTGTTCTCGCCGACGTAGGTGCCAATGTGTTTACGGATTTGTCCATTGGCCAGCAGCAGACCCATGCCGAGGCCGTCCACGCCGGCATTGTTGCTGATGGTGGTGAGGTTGCGGGTACCCTTGGCGGCGAGGGCGCGAATCAGGTTTTCGGGAATGCCGCAGAGTCCGAAGCCCCCCACCATAATGGTGGCGCCGTCAAACACGTCTGCGATAGCTTCTTCCGCGCTGGCAACAACTTTATTCATGGAGATTCCAGGATGACTGGCGTGGCCGAACTTGTGATTTTACTCCAATGCAGGGAAACGAGGGTTGTACGGTGGCGATGCTGGCGCGCGAAGGCAGGCGCCAGGGGAGTCGGGACTACTCGATTTCGACGGTATGGCAAGAGTATCTTGGGAGAGAGAGCGCCGAAAATTCGGAGGGTTAGTCAAAACCGGAATGGACATCGCAACGTGGCGGCTACAAATCGACGAATTGGACCGCAAGCTGGTGCAACTGCTCAACCAGCGGGCCGAGGCGGCGCGGGAAATTGGGCGCTTGAAGCGCAACAGCGACCTGCCGATCTACGAGCCCGAGCGGGAGCAAGCCGTGTTTGCGAATGCGAAGCGGGCCAGCCAGGGGCCACTTTCAGAAACCGACTTGGCGCGCATCTTTGAGCGGATCATAGATGTGATGCGCAAAATCCAGAAAGACGAGATCGTTGCCAAGCCCCGGTAACACTAAGGCTTCCGGCAAGCGCGTGCCGGTGTCGCGACAGGGAAACTGTGAAGCGCGGAAAGACGCCATCCATGCCATTTCGCAAGATCACGATTGTTGGAACCGGATTGATTGGCGGGTCGTTCGGGCTAGCCCTTAAGCAATACGGTTACACGGGGACGATCATGGGCTGCGATAGCGCGGCGGTGCTGCAGACCGCGCGCCAGCGCAAGGCGATCGACCATGGAACCACCGATGTGGCAACCGCGATCGACGCCGCGGATTTGGTGGTGCTGGCTACTCCGGTGGGAAAGATCATTGAACTTCTGCGGCGGCTCGGTCCGCTTCTGCCGGTCGATACGTTGGTGACCGACGTGGGCAGCACCAAGGTTGCGGTGATGGCGAGTGCGCTGGCAGGGTTTGGCTCCGGGACGCGGGGCCGGTTTCTGGGGGGACATCCCATGGCCGGCAAGGAGCGCGGAGGGGTTCGAGGCGCGGACGCGGACTTGTTCCAGGGTGCGACGTGGCTGCTGACGCCGCTGCCGAATCAGGACATCCGGAGCGGGAAACAGCAGGAGTTGGTGCGCTGGATTCGTCGGGTGGGCGCACGAGCAATGGTGATGGACCCGCAGGAGCACGACCGGATATGCGCCTGGGTGAGCCACTTGCCGCAGATGATTGCGACGGCGCTAGCGGTAACGGTAGGGGAGGAATTGGAGCCGGGCGCTTTCGCGATCGGGGGCCGGGCGTTGCGGGAGATGACGCGGATCGCGGGGAGTCCGTACTCGATGTGGGGTGACATCGCGGCGACCAACCAAGCTGAGATTGCGCGAGCATTGAAGCAGTTTGAAGCGAACCTGAAGCGGCTGAGGGAGAGTCTGGGGAAACCGGGGTTGGCGAAACAGTTTGCAGCGGGGAATCGGGTGGTGGAGAAAGCGCGGCGGAAATCTAAATCTTTACCACAGGGTACACCGGGTCTCACGGGGTAAAGCTCGGCCTCATTGCTGCGCCTTTCCTGCAACGCCGGCGCTGCTGCGGTTTGTAATAGTTTTGTTTTTCCCTTCGGCGGTCACAGTAAACCCGCACTCTGGGTGCATACGATCCCAGGTGAGGACCTAATGGAAATCCATCCTAAGAGAAACCATGCCCGGGTGCTGTTGAGTTCTGTATTCGGGCCGTACGCACAGGACGACGAATTCGGGAGCCGGAAAATCAATCCCATGGAGCTGTATCACAATCAGGTGACGCGGGCGCAGGGCAGTTTCTCGTTGCGCATGTTCCATCGCTCCTGGGGCATCATGATGATCCAGGCCAACATCTCGGCCCCCTGCACGGTGCTGGACTTTCCCACGCGGGAGGCGTTCGCGCGTGAGTTGACGGCAAACCAGTATGACGTGGTGGGCATCTCATCCATCATCGTCAACGTGGCCAAGGTCAAGGAAATGTGCCGGATGGTGCGGAGTCTCTCGCCGCAATCCGTGATCGTGGTGGGCGGGCATGTGGCGGCCCTCGCGGACCTGGGAACCAGAATCGATGCCGACCACATTGTGCGGGGAGAAGGCATTGCGTGGATGCGGCGTTATCTGGGCGAAGATGACCAGGCGCCGATTTCGCATCCCGCGATCGTGTCTGGCATGCAGACGCGGATCATGGGAGTGCGCCTGCCGGATCGCAAAGGCGGCACGGCTGCGACCATTATTCCATCGGTCGGGTGTCCGATGGGATGCAACTTCTGCACCACCTCGGCGTTTTTTGGCGGCAAGGGAAAGTTCGTCAATTTCTTCGAGGGTGGCGATGAGCTATTTGAAGTCATGAGCCAGATCGAATCGGAACTGAAGGTCGATTCATTCTTCATGATGGATGAGAATTTCCTGCTGCATCGCACGCGGGCCATGCGCTTGCTGGAGCGGATGAAGGCGGCGGGCAAGAGTTGGGAGCTTTCCGTATTTGCGTCGGCCAATGCCATCCGCAAATACACCATGCAGGAACTGGTGGAACTGGGCGTGTCGTGGCTATGGATGGGGCTGGAATCGCCGGGGGCCAGCTACAGCAAGCTGGAGGGCACGGACACCAAGCAGCTCACGCAGGAGTTGCGACAGCATGGGATTCGGGTGCAAGGCTCGACCATCATCGGGCTGGAGCACCACACGCCCGGCAATATGGCGGCGGAAATTGAGCACGCGGTGGAACACGAGACCGACTTCCATCAGTTCATGCTCTATACGCCGGTGCCGGGAACGCCGCTTCACCAACAAATGGCGGAACAGGGCCGGCTGCTGGACGACGTAGATCCCGCGGACATTCACGGTCAATACGGATTCAACTTCCAGCACAACGCGATTGCCGGCAGCGACTCAAAGCGGTTTCTGGATGGGGCGTTTCAGCGGGATTTTGAGCGCAACGGGCCGAGCCTGTACCGCATGTGCCAGACCTTGCTGCAAGGATGGAAGCGACACAAGGACGATCCGGATCCGCGAGTGCGCGAGCGCTTTGGCCGCGAGATGCAGAAGTTGCGCAGCGCCTACAGCGGCGCGTTATGGGCGATGGAGCGGCAGCTCAAGACCATCAATGCGGACGTGAGCCGGCAGATCGGGTTGTTGCGCCGCGAAGTGGAAAAGGAATTCCCGGTGATGGCGCGGCTGAGCGCGCAAGTGCTGGGGCCGCTGCTGCTGTGGACGACGCGGCGGGAAGAAAAGCGGTTGGCCGCGGGATGCACGTATGAGCCGCCGATTATGGTGCAGCGGACAAACTGGGGAGCGGCAGCGTAAGCGGAAAGACTTGGAAAATGCGGTCTGCCATTGACAGTGTATCCCTTTATGGGATACACTGAATTTGTATGGCATACAAAGCGACGACCATTGAAGAACTACTCGCCATCATGAAGCGCGTGCAGGGGGAGAAAACGCTCACCGAGTTCGCCGCCGAACTTGATTTGTCCAAGCAATATGTGAGCAACGTCTTCAACCGCCGGAAGGAGCCCAGTCAACGTCTGCTCGACAAATTGGGCTTCGTTCGGCGAACCGCTTACATCCAGTCGCCGACTGCTGCCAACCAGGAGAAGAAGAAATGAAAGCAAACCAATCCCAATCCGCGCCCTCGGGTGGCAAGCAGCGGGTGCTAGTCAACTTCCTCCAAGACAGGTCGGGTTCCATGAGCACCAAGGTTCGGGATGTGATCGGCGGCTTCAATCTTTACCTGGAGGCGCTGGCGAAAGAACCTTTGGTGGAATATGGATTCTCGCTCACGCTGTTCGACACCGCCCCGGAATTAAGATACACGGCGGTACCACTGGCAAAAGTTGCCAAGCTCGACGAAACGTCCTACCGTCCCAGCGGAGGCACCGCGCTGTTCGACGCCATTGGGAACAGCGTGCAAACCGTGAGCCCCGACGGCTTCGACAAGATCATCACGGTCATCATGACGGACGGAGAAGAGAATTCTTCGCGCGAATGGACGATGCAAGCCATCCGTGAACTGATCCGAACCAAGGAAGCGGCAGGCAACTGGACCTTCGTGTTTATGGGAGCGAACCTGGAAGCCTTCGGGCAAGGCGCCGCAATGGGCGTGAAGAGAGGGAACTCTACCCAGTACGATCCGGCAGACTACCGCGGGGTGTACAGGTCGCTGGCGCATAATACGAATCTATTCTCGTCCAGCCCAGCCCCGGCGGAAGTTGACTTCTTCAAAGAAGGGGAAGGCGTCAAGAAGCCCTAAGAGATGCGGCGCGACTTGGCTGACAGCTCATGGCATTCCTCATTTCCTCTTAACATGCCTCATAACATTCTTCAATGAAGAAACTTCGTCGCCAGGGCAGTCACGGTTCAGGGAAGCAGGGCGGGCGAAATTCTCGTTTCCCGAGAGAGCTCGACGTGCTCTACGAAGACGATGCTGTCCTGGCGTTGAACAAACCCGCCGGGCTTCTGGCGGTGCCGGTGAAAGGCTCGGATGCTCCGTCGGCGTGGTCTCTGCTTTCTGCAGAACTGAAACGGAAGAGGCAGCGAGCATTTGTTGTGCATCGCATCGATCGCTTCACCTCCGGGATTCTGCTGTTTGCAAAGACCGAACGGGATCGCGACGCACTGGTGGGGCAGTTTCTCGACCATAGTCCGGTGAGACAATATCTCGCGGTGGTGCGCGGACATCTGGGCGCCCAGGATGCGACGCTGGTTCACTATGTTCGGCGGGAAGGAATGTTCCAAACGCTGAGCACTCAGCGCGACTCCCAGGCGGCTCGTGCGGAACTTCGCTATCTGGTCGAACGCCGGCTTCGCGGCGCTGCGCTGGTTCGAATCACGCTGGTGACGGGTTTGCAGAATCAGATTCGAGTGCAGTTTTCGGCGATCGGCCACCCGGTGATCGGCGACAGAAAGTATCACCCGGAGGAAGCGTTGGAGCGGCGAATTGGCCGGGTCGCGCTTCACGCAGGGCATCTTCAGTTCATGCATCCGCGGTCGGGCGAAAATGTGTCGGTTGACTGCGAAATTCCGCCGGACTTTCAATCGCTGGTGCAGGCATTGTCACCGGCTCCGCGCGCGCGCCGGTGAGGCGGTCCTCCGCTTTCCCTTCTGAACTTCACATTATCCGTTGTCTGCGGATCGCGATGGACGCTGCCTATCCGCGCTATTCCACTTCCGACGCGTTGCTGGAGGCGGCGCTGCTGGGCGCGAAAGAGCGGGGACACGCGCTGTGCGCCCGCGCCGGACAATCAAGAGGTTGGATCAGACAGGCCTGGCGCGATGACTACAGTAGATCGCTGCCTTACCAGATGCCCTTGTCATTGCCAGTCAAGCGATGGGCAACGAGAGCAGAGATCGCCAAAGGGGGTAGCAGCGGCAGGCGGGAGAGCGCCCGCAAATTCAGATGTCGGCTTGCCGCTATCAATTGCGAACCGTATAGCTCCGCCCCGGTGATTTTCGACACTCGCAGAAAACCGTTTCCGAATCGGACATTGTTTTGCCGCATGCTGGCGCTTGCCAAGACATCTGCGGGAAGGGAGACCTGTCCTCCGTAAGCGTTGACGTAGGCCTGCATCAGAGCTAGAAAGGTGGCCACTCCGGGCCAGATGCCAGCGAGATCTGCAGTCTCGCGAAGCTGGTCGAAGCGCACATTCTCAGTCTGGCACAGCACCGCCATGTCGATCATGTCGCAGAGACGGTAATAAAAATGCCGATAGACCCTCTGCAGAGCGGAAATCACGATGCGTTCTTCGGGCGCGGGGACGAGAAACGTATGTCCCTCCACCACTTTCGGAACGCGACGAGTGATCACCCGTGTGGCCATTTCAGCGTGTTCGCCGGTTTGACCAAGAAACTGAACATGGATTTCAACCAGTTCCGGCAATCCGGGGACGCTGTAGTTCCACTTGTTGGCCAGGCGATCGCCCCAGCTTCGTGCCACTGGGTGCGCGCGGAACTCCTCACGCATCACTTGCTCTACGCGTTTTTCCTCCTCCAAAGTGTATAAATCGAAGTCCGATCCAAGATCCGGCCAGTGATCCAGCGACTTGATCACGGCCACGCTGCACCCTCGGGATTCGAATGCTGTACAAATTGAGTGCAACACTTCGATTCCGTGATCGATTCGTCCGCGTTCGGCCCCGAGACTGCGTTCGCACCAGGCTTGGATTCTTGGTTCCTGCCACTCGACTGCGGCATCGTGCAGCACTCTCAAGGCCCGTATCAGCACATGGTTTGTATCTGCCAACTCATGGAAATCGCTCAACTCGGCGGGGCTGAGAGCCGCAACATATCTCAAATCCTGTCCCCACTGCTGCCGATCGTCGGGCGGCGTTTTCGTACTTCTCTCGCAGTAGGCACGAACCATCAAACGCGAGAGCGTATCCATCGATTTTTCGGGGCGCGATTTTTCCGGGTGCAACTCTTCCTTCACGGGATCCTCTTCTCCTTTTGTGATCGACATTTGGATGCAGACACGGGCGGCGGGTTTGTCCGCAGCTTTTTATCACTGATCGGCTATCACTGATTGCGCATCACTGATCGCCGCGCGAAACCTACAGTGAACGCCCTATCCCCGCAGGGCCAATTAATCTCTATTCTGAAAATTGTTGACAAGGATTTGGGGTTTAAATTGGCTCGGCAGGAAACACTTGCCGCGCCACGAACCATCCAACTGGCTTGGAGGAGAAATAGAGTGAGCGTCTCTGCGATTCTGGTGATTGGCGATGGGCCTTCATTCGTTCCCGCGAAGAATAATGTGCATCGTGACCGAAGGTATCCCGCTGCGGCTTCTATGCCCTGCACGGAAATCTTGGGGCAGTCAATCCTCGATCGTACCGTCACCCGCCTGCGGAAAGAAGGCGTTGATACCATATCGGTGGTCGCGGGTCCCGGGTCTTCCTCTCTGGCCTTCGGAGAGAATGTTGAAATCACCGTAGCCGATGGCTCGATTGACCCGTGGCGTGCGGCTCAGCGGCTGCTCCGCGAACAAATGGAGCATGGGATCCAGACGGCCATTGTGATGGTGCTGGGCGCCTACATGGAATTCTCATTGAAGGATGTACTCGAATTCCATCGTGGTCACGGCCAACCGCTGACTCAACTCTTCGACGCCGGGGGTCCGCTGGAATTCTGGTTTGTAGATGCCAAGTGGTTGGGTTCAGAGGGCGTCCCCCTCCCGTTCCGTGAAGGCGAGTTTCTCGGCCTGCCCGTGGCCTGTCCCATCAGTGGTTACGTGAATCGTCTAGAAAACGCTCGTGACTTGCGCCGTCTGGTGCAGGATGCTCTTTTGGCCCGTTGCGACTTCCTGCCGCGTGGTCGGCAGCTCCGGCCGGGTATCTGGATCGACGATGGCGTCCGCATTCACCGCACCGCTCGTCTGGTTGCGCCTGTGTATTTGGGTCGTTCCACCAAGGTCGGTGCATCGGCGGTGATCACCCGCTTCAGCAATCTGGAAAAGCACTCTGGAGTCGGCCATGGCACGATCGTGGATGCCACCTCGATACTCCCGCACACCGTGATGGGAAGCGGTTTGGACGTTTCCCATGCGGTGATTGAGGGAAATCAATTTCTCGATCTACGCCGGAACGTGGTCTTGCAAATCGCTGATCCGAAATTGGTCCGCGACACCACGCCCCGCAGGTGGCGGAACCCTGCCGCATACTCCGACCTACCTCTCGTCGGGGAGGCTCCCATCGAGATGGAAAACTCGCACTACATTACCCGTGCCGCCGGAAGGCTGTCCGGAGTCTTTTTTAAGGGGTAAGAAATGGCAACCACTCGACGCGTGATTGTAAAACACTTGCCTGAAAGCCTGAGTCGCGAACGGGCTCACCAATTCTTTGCAGAAGTAGCGCCCCTTTTGGAAGGCGATCGCCCCAGCCTGGTCTTCGACTTCTCCGCAGTGCGTGATATGGATAGCGCGGGCGTCGAAGTCCTGTTGCGATGCATGGAAGAAGCAATGAAAAGCAACGGCGACCTCAAGCTTGCAGCCGTTCCTCCACAGGTTGCCGTCATCCTGGAACTAACCCAGGTGAGCCGACTGTTTGAACATTTTGAAAATCCTGCGGACGCGGTGGAAAGCTACCATCGCTTTCCAGTACACGCGTTCCAGCAGTCGAACACTCAGCTTTTTCCAGCATCGTTGGAAGAGAACCATGGGTAGGAGAGCGCGTCCAGTCAGCTCGATGTTCGCACTCATGCTTGTGGTTGAGGAGAGAGATTTATGGCCCTGCGGGAATTCGTTCAAGTCCGATTTGTCGGCGTAGCCTCCGCTATTTGGCTAGTACTGTTCTGTACTTCGGCAGCATTTGGGCAACAGAATTCAAGTTCGCCAACCACAAGTTCGCCGACGAATGGTCAGACTCCGGCGCCCGAGGCGGTGCTTTCTCAGAAACCCGATGCCACGGATCCATCGGGGTCGGCAGCGACAGCCGACCCTCTTACGCCGGAAAGCCCGAGCGGTGAGCTTCCCGAGAGCCCGGGCGCGATGCGAACCAAAGATAAAGATAACGATAGCGTCGAGCACCAGGAAACAGCGCCGCCGACGCCAGCGGACCAGGCTGCGCCTCAAGAACCGGAAGCGCTCCCCGAACAGCGGCAGGCGGCTCCGCCGTCCCCGCGTGTAACCACCCAGCACGAACCCTTAGGAACTGCGGCTGCGGAATCTATACCGATTACTGGGGTTGCAGCCTTCCGCCCCACCGGCGCGGCTTTGGCTCCTGCGAAACAGCGCCGCGTGCGGAGCCTTCTGATTAAAGTTGGAGCAGTGGTTGGTGTGGGTGTGGCCGTGGGAACGACGATGGCTCTGTCCCAGTCAAGCCCGAGCCGGCCTCCGGGCGCACACTAGGGGACGTTGATGGCTCAAAGACAATCCTACGGAGCAAGGCGTTCCGCGTCACATCGGCGGCCTTTCCTGGTGAGTTTCTCCGGCATTGACGGTGCCGGAAAAACAACGCAGATTGAAGCTCTATTGGCTTGGCTATCTCAGGCCGGCCTACGGGTCCGCGTGCTGCGGTTTTGGGACGACGTCGCCGTCCTGAGCCCGTTGCGTGAGGCGATGGGCCATGCCTTGTTTAAGGGCGAGAAGGGTGTCGGTTCTCCGCAGAAGCCGGTAGCGCGCCGCGATAAGAATGTCCAGACGTGGTACATGACGGCGGTCCGTTTCCTCCTTTATCTTGGGGATGCAGTCCGACTGGCGGTTCGAGTCGCGCGAACTTCGACTCAAGATGTCGATGTCATCATCTTTGACCGATATCTTTATGACGAACTGGCCAACTTGGACCTCAGTAAGCCAATCTCGCGAGCTTACGCCGGGTGGCTGCTGAGGCTGGTTCCCCGTCCCGATTGCCCTCTTTTACTGGACGCAGATCCAACCGAGGCCCGCGCTCGTAAACCCGAGTACCCGGTTGAGTTCCTCCACAGGAATCGCGCTGCTTATCTGGCTCTCAGCGATTTGGCAGGTGGCCTGACGGTGATCGCAGTTTCGGCCGTCGAAGATGTTACCCGCAGCATGCTTCGATCTGTAGAAGCTGCGCTGCGAACTTTTTTGTTCCGCCGCCAGGTCCCCAAGAGCCGTTCGCTTGCCGAAATGCCTCACCAGTAGGTAAAAGTCAATTGGTCAACATACACTGAGTAGGGTGACTGTTTGTAATTTCCATCCATTTGATAATTGGCCGTCACGCCGTACCAGTTTCCTATCGAAAACGGGGGATAGGTCAGGTCAATCGTGGTGGTCACTCCGTTCAGCGTGATGGAGTGGTAGAGAAGTTGATCGTCGGTCGTGCGCTGCACCTGTAAGGTGAGATGATTCCACGAGTTGTCGATGGGCTTACAGGAAACGCCGGTCCCGACCCACTTGCCGTTGACGTTGTCCCATATGTCAAATTCGTTGCCTCCCGCAATCCGGCATTGATGGCCCCAGGTATATCCCGTGCCACTGAAATACTGATTGATATCGAACTCCAGCACCTGTGACAGCTCGAGCGATGAGCTATAGAAGTAAACGTCGTAAGTAAAATTGTGGAGGTTGGGGATGATCGTGTGATGGGGATCCGGTAGTCCCTGGGAAGAGAAATCTCCGATCAGTGGGTTGGTCCAAAGCACATCGGCGTAGGCAGTAGTGCCGCCGATAGTGAACTTGGTGGCGTTTCCGGAGAGCGAAGGCGAGTTGACTCCCTGCTTCGAGGACCAGGTAATGCCCGGACCACAGCTGGTGCAAATGTTATAGAGCGGGGGCAATTCACCATACCCCACCCATCCCTTGCTGGCCTGCAGATTAGTGAAAGAGGTCCCGCTGACGTTGACGGTCACATTCTGGAAGACGCTTCCACCGCAGTAATCCCACTCTTGCACCACCGTATTATTCGTGCCTCCCGCGAGGGTCAAGTTGGTATTGAGCGTTGCTCCATTCGCAACGTACACCAACTGATTGTTGACATAAACCCCCATCGAGGCGACCCCCTTGGAACAAGTCGAAGTGGCCGTGGCTTGATAGTTAACCGGATTGCTGACCGAGGCATTATTGGCTGGGGAAGTCACCGATACCCCGGTCTGCGAGGTGACCGTAATCGGCACGGTTGTATAACTGGCGCCCCCGCAGAAGTCCCACTCTTCTACAACGGTACTGTGGGATCCCGCACTCACCGTCAGACTGGTATTGAGGCTCTTGCCGTTCACCACGTAGATGAGCTGGTTATCCACATACACTCCCATGGATGCCACGCCGCTCGAGCATCCCGACGCTGTGGCGGTCGCCACATAGTTCACCGGAGATCCCACGCTGGCATTGACCGCAGGCGAGGTTACGGTGACGCTCGAACTCGAACTGTTTACCGTGATGGGCACAGTGGTAAACGTCGCGCCCCCGCAGAAGTCCCACTCTTCCACAACCGTGCTGTGGTTTCCCGCGCTGATGGTCAAATTCGAGTTGAGACTATTTCCATTGACAACATAGATCAGCTGGTTGTCCACGTAAACGCCCATCGATGCAACCCCAGTGGAACAACCGCTGGTTGTGGCCGTCGCCACGAAGTTCACCGGAGACCCGACCACGCTCCCACTAGCAGGCGCGGTTATGCTGACGCTGGCGAGTCCCGAAGCCGTCAGAATTAACAATATAAAAGTGTGGATCAAGCCAAGGCATTTCACAGACGCATGTCCCCTCAAATTGGATTGTTTAGGTTCTTGTTGAACTGTTCAACTGAGGAGAGAACCGAGACCGCGCCAAAGCTACCCGCGCCGCACTTAGGTAGCCCCGAGTCCGGAACAGGCCTGCTCAGGGGGAAACAGTGGCCAGACCCCGAGGCTAATACAGTGTTTACCCTGTGTCAACAGCGAGACAGTGTTTTTTTCGGCTATGTAGGATATCAAACGCTAGCTGGCGCGTGCACTGTTTCGAGACGGCGATGTTTTCGAGCCCGTCACAATCGCAACCAACATATAGCGGCTCAGTCGGCATCTGAAGGAATGTTCGATTTCGTTTCGCGCCCGAGAAAGAGGATTTTTCATGCCGGATTCGGCGATTCAACGACCACCTAACCGTCACCGTCTGGCATTGCTCGGTCTCGCCGGTCTATTGGTATTCCTTGCAGGTTGTCGAGGGCTTGGCGTTACCGGGACTACGGGCAATCCACCGCCCCCCGGTGTCAGTCAGATTAACCACATCATCATCCTCGCCCAGGAAAACCGTGGCTTCGATCACTATTTTGGTGGGATGAGAGCGTATTGGGCCGCGCAAGGTATCCACGATCAGTCTTTCGATGGGCTGGCGCAATTCAACCCGGTCGCTGGCGCCGCCCCCACCCAAGGGCTCGCTCCTACGAACCTCGGGTGCGACCCACTCTTCCCTTTTCCGGGGAACGATTGCATCGCCAACTCGAACAGCCCAAGTATCGAGTCTTTCCACATGATTTCCCAGTGCGAAGAAAATCCCAGCCCGTCATGGAACGAGAGCCATGTGGATTGGAACTTGAACAATCCGCTTTCGGCCATGCCGACCTTGGACGGGTTCGTGTGGACCGCGGCTCACGATGCCAGAAACGCAGGCTTGATCGATGTGGCGGGCAAACGGGCCATGAGCTATTACAACGAGACCGATCTGCCTTACTACTACTCTCTGGCGTCAAATTTTGCCACCTCCGACCGCTGGTTCTCACCTGTCATGTCGAGAACGCAACCGAACCGGATGTTCCTGTTGGCAGCCACCTCGGCCGGGTATGCTTATCCCCCGGCGCCCGGCTCAACGCCTCTAGCGACTCGTACTATCTTTGACGCCCTGCAGGCTGCCGGCATCTCGTGGAAGGTTTACGTGACTGACCTGACGTATGCCAACCCGCCGGCCCAGAATGCCGCATTAAACTTCTTTGCGACCGCCGGTTTATACCCAAATAACATCGTTCCGGTCAGCCAATTCCTCACCGATGTGGCCAATGGAACTCTCCCGGCAGTCTCGTACATCGAGCCCGGCTACAACAGCGGCTATGACGAGCATCCAGGCCTTGACGACAACAACCCCGGCGCAAATATCCAAATCGGAGCCCAGTATGTTTCGACCCTCACCAATGCGCTGATGAAAAGCCCGTCGTGGAAAGACTCAGCCTTCATTCTGACCTTTGACGAAGGCGGGGGATTCTACGACCACGTTCCGCCGCAACCTACCGTGAGCCCGGATGGCATTAAACCGATCGATCTTAAGCCCGCGAACCCTCCCAACGGTCCCGATGTCTGCACCGTTGGCACCGGACCCACCTGCGACTTTGTCTATACCGGATACCGGGTTCCGCTAATCGTCATTTCGCCGTTTGCGAAAAAGAATTACGTCTCCCACACAGTCGCCGACTCTACGGCATGGTTGAAGCTGGTGGAAACTCGATTCGGCCTTCCCAGCCTCACCAAACGAGACGCGGCCCAGATGGACATGACTGAGTTCTTTGATTTCCAGAACGTTCCCTGGAAAATCCCGCCCACTGTGCCGACCCAGCCCACGAATGGCCCATGCTATCTGAACCGGCTACCCTAGCAGCCGGTACGAAATGCAGAAGAAGCGAAGCAGAGGCGGAACAAGGGCTCCGCATGTTGCGGAGCCCTTCCAGTTTGCGCTTGATCCAGGCCTCTTCCAATCAAGATAACGGGAACGCCTGCAGATAAGCGCGTCTCACCGTGGCTTAGATCACGGCGGAGATGTTTAGAAGAGGATCTTTGGGAGGCTGCGGCCCGGTATACTCGGGGAAGACGGGTCGAACCGATAGCCGGAGCGCACATCGAGAATAGGAATGGAAAATTGGAGGCGACTTTATCGCCTGACGGTTTTGGTTCTCGACTGCGCTGTGCCGTTATTTCGGAGGCGCCGGAATCACGGTAATTCCATGGGCAATGTAGTGGGTGCCATCGAAGGTGGTTTCCACTGTCACATCGGCACCTTCAAGCAAATCCCGCGTCAGACGACTCGCAGCAGAATCCAGACTGACCTCATAACTTTTTTTGTCGCGGGGATCTGTCAATACCAGCAGTCCGTTTAACAAATCCAGGTGTTCAACCCGGCCTGAAAAGCTGAAACCAGCACCAGGCGCGGCCAGAATTGAGATCTGTCGGACCACGGGCTTGCCAGCGCTGCCCGGACTGAACTCCATGTTAACCAGGGTTCCGGGCCGCAATGCGGCCGGAAGAGCGGCTTGGTCTCCGCTGAGGATCACCGCATCGCGGGCGAGGAGCATCTCGACCGCTTTCGGAGCGAGGTTGTCGCGAACCGTCAATTCTCCGGTGGCAGGCTCGAAGGCCACGATCTGACCGTTGCTTTGCCCGGCGCCCGATTGAACCCCCAGCCGGATATTCCTGGCAAAAATGTGGGTTCCATCCAAGGTCGTGTCAACGTAGGCGCGTTCGCCGATTTTCAAGTCGTCCAAAGACGCCCTGGTCCCGTCTCGGAACACTTGAGTTCGCTCGTCAAAAAGAATCGCAGTGCGTCCGCCCCCGAAAATCCGAAGTGTCAACCGATCGCGCATAGAGTCCACATTTTGGATCAGACCACCCAATAAAGTTGTCTTTCCCGGAGGCAGCGTCGGCACACTGGACGGGATACGGGAGTTGCTCTCCGGCCTGGGACTGATCCCGCTATGGCTCTCGGAGATGGCGTTCGCGGCGGGCGTGTTGCTTGCGGTCTGCATCAGCGGAGACAACGCTTTGTCCTGGGCCCGCCCGACCGCCATCAGAAGAACCATGCTGCACAAAACTCGAGTCACGAACACCTCCGTCACGAACACCTCCAGCTGTGAGGCCTTTGGATGCTTGGGGCGGGCGTAGGGTAGGCCGTAAATTCCCGGGTCGGCCAACTTCGACCTGGCAACTTCAGTCTGCCGACTTTTGGCTCCAATGGCAGCCCCAGGCCTCTTCGCGGCATCCAAAGGTCGTCGAGAAGATTCGATAATTTGGAAGGCTGATATGTCCCTTTGCTGCAAACGAGTGTTCTTGTTGACTGCCGGACTCGGGATTCTCTTAACGGCTCTGACTCCGTTGGCCCAAGCTGGCGATCTGAGGATTACGATCCCCAAGCGCAGCCAGCTCACGCCGGTGCAGCGACTCAATCGGGAAGGGGTTGAAGCCATCCAAAAGCACGATTACCAAAAGGCAGCGACTTTGTTTTACAAGGCCTACCTGTTCGATCCCGGCGACCCCTTCACCCTGAACAATCTCGGCTATGTTGCTGAACTGGAGGGGGATGCGGAACGCGCACAATCTTTTTACACTTTGGCATCCAGACAGGGTAGCGATGCTCTGGTGGACCGCGCGAGCGCGCGGAACCTGGTCGGGAAATCGTTTCAGAACGCGATCAGTGCGGTTCACAATGTCCCCTTGCAGATCAACCTCGGAAATGTCAGGGCGGTAAATTTGCTGTCGCAGGGCCGTTTGCGTGAGGCCGAATTGCTGTTGCAAAGCACCCAAGCGCTCGATCCGACAAACGGATTCACCTTGAATAATCTGGGGGTGCTCAAAGAATCCCAAGGAGAATATAGCGAAGCTCTGAAATATTACGGAGGCGCTGCCGCCTCGCACAATACAGACACCATCGTGGTGGCGATGAATTCCTCTTGGAGGGGCAGGCCGGTAACCGAAGTGGCTCGCGAGAACTCCAACAAACTCAAGGCCCGCATGAAGACTCTGGAAAGCTTGGACGCCGAAGTCGCCGTTTTGAACCTGCACGGCGTTACTGCGCTGAATCGGAACGATTGGTCCGATGCCATGCAGAATTTCTCGCAAGCCTATAAGCTCAACCCCGACGATGCGTTCTCCCTTAATAATCAGGGGTACATGGCCGAATTGAATGGCGATCTTGAGACCGCGCAGCAGTTCTACCGCGCCGCCCAACAAGCCGAAGGAGCGGGCCATACCGTGGCGGTGGCGACTCGCCCGGTCGCTGAGCATACCAAACTGGTGAAGGTCGCAAATGGAAGCGAGCGCGACATCTCTACGGCGATCGAAGCCGCGAGCACCACCCTGCGCCAGAGCGGCGCGCCGATTCAACTGAAACATCGTGATGGTACTCCCGTGGTTGAGCCTGCGCCGGTAGTTGAGCCTGCTCCCGGCACAGAACCTCCAGCTCCACCGCAGAAATAGAAGTCTCTACCGACCCTCCGCCATTCCCGACCCTCCGCCATTTCCCTTCGTGGTCTCATGCCTATGGTTCCAAGTTTTTGAATTATATTCTCCACCTGGCGGGGTGTAGATTGCGCTCGAACGGGAGCGCGATCACTGCGGAGTCCAACCGATCGCGGCGCAGAGGTTTGGAGGAAACGACACTCGGTCGGGTGTCCTACCTCCAAGTGGCGCGGCATCTCATTTGCCAACTTGCGTCTATACAGTGTTCGCTGTAGCATCCCGAGAAGCAAACTCACTACAACTCAAATGCAAACGTGCCTTGGGCGCTTTCGTCGAGGTCCAAGGGACGATGCTCGGGAGGTGCCATTGCCGAAGTCGATCCTTTGTTGGCTGAACCGTGCTGCCGACTTTTCGGAGTTGCCCGCAAATTCCGTGGGCGCTCTGGCGAGTCTATTGCTGTTCCTGTTCATTCCGCTTGCTGCGAATGCCGACATTACCAGCCTCACCCTCGAATCTCCGCAGGTCGCTCAAAACGGAACCACGTCACTGCTCTCCCCCATTCACGTTCAGGCCACCGCAGAGGACACCTCCACGGTCACCGGGTATGTAGTGTATGTGGACAATCAGAATGTGTATCAAAACTCCCGGCCGTCGGTTGATGCCTGGATCGTGATCTCATCGGGGAATCACACGCTGTCCATCACGGCCTCAGATGCCAAGAGCAATGCCAGTACCGCAATTTATTCGATCAACGTCAGCGGATTTGCTCCACCCATCCCGCCGTCCCAGTCGGACCACCTTCTCGCGATCGACAATGGTAAATTCACGGTTGATAATGCTCCCGGAGTGGGAGGCCTCTGCAACCACGGGAGTCTCGGAACTTTTTCCAGCGACTCTGATCCGAACACCGGTAATTTGCC
>JANYBT010000122.1 GCA_025360645.1 Acidobacteriaceae bacterium
CCTTGATGTCCAT
This sequence comes from Acidobacteriaceae bacterium, assembly GCA_025360645.1. Taxonomy (GTDB): domain Bacteria; phylum Acidobacteriota; class Terriglobia; order Terriglobales; family Acidobacteriaceae; genus JANYBT01. The sequence goes on from JANYBT010000122.1 coordinate 14, forward strand.
CGGTGCGGGCGTCGGGAGCAGCGTGATTACCACTCCCTTCAGTTTTTTTGCTTCGGCCAGCTCGATTGCACGGACCGGAGCGCGGCCGGTGTTCGCGGACATTCACCCCGGCACCTTGAACCTGGATCTGGCCAAAGTGGCGGAAGTTCTGACGGTGAACCCTCCACCCAATCCGTGCGCCATTCTTCCCGTGCATCTTTACGGGCAGTGCGCCAACATGGACGAATTCCTGCGCATCGGCAAAGAGCATAGCCTGCCAGTCATCGAAGATGCGGCGCAAGCTATCGGCGCGGCATGGAGCGGGCGGCCTGCCGGATCGATGGGAGCGGCGGCCGCATTCAGTTTTTATCCAACCAAGAACTTGAGCGCGTATGGCGATGCTGGCATGGTCACGACCAACTCACTAGAACGGGCGGAGCACATGGGCCGCTTGCGCAACCACGGTAGCCCGCGGCGCTACTACCACGATGAACTTGGCTGGAACGGGCGTCTCGACGCAATCCAAGCGGCGGTGTTGCGAGTGAAGCTGCCGCATGTGCAAGAGTGGAACGAAGCTCGGCGGCAACACGCGTGTAGGTACGACCATCTGCTGGCGTCGGCTGGATTGACGTCCGGAACGGCGGCACCGCTGCGCGTTTTGGAGCGTGCGCCGCAAGCCACGCATATTTTTCACCAGTACGTGGTGTGCGCGAGAGACCGTGACGCGCTGCGGCAGCACTTGACGAATCGCAAGATTGGGTCGGAAGTGTATTATCCGGTGCCGCTGCACTTACAAGCGTGCTTTGCGTATCTGGGGCATCGTGAGGGCGACTTTCCCGAGTCGGAGCGGGCGGCAAAGGAAGTGCTGGCGCTGCCCATGTTCCCCGAGTTGAGGGACGAAGAAATTGCCCGAGTAGTTGCGGCGATCGGCGACTTTTATTCGTAGTGGACTGGAGTCGACTTCAGCTTTTTTTCTTGTGTTTCGCTTTACTGCGGTGCGGCGTCCTTCGGGCGTGTTCGCGTTTCGCCTTGGCGTGGATGGAAGGCTTAGACGGTTCTTCTCCCGGCGCATACACCCGGCGCACAATGGGCGTGATCAGCTTGTATTTCTTTTCAAATAGCTTGCCGGTGTCGTCTTTCGTGCGCACCACGAATACCGGCAGCTTGCCGTCTTTGCCAAAATCCTCCTGGCCCACGGTGACGGGGAGCATGCCTTGGAGGCTACGCTCGCGATACGCCGTCTCGTAGCGATGCCTGCGCACGTTCCAGGTGAAGACGCGAATCTGATCGTAGTCATACGGCGCACCGTCTTTGGACTCGGTCATGGCGGCGAGATACTGCGGAATTTCTTTGTCTTCGTCCCGCACCCGGTTCAGGGCAAAGAAGGCCACGAAGCGTTGGCCCTCCGCGTACTGCGCGATTTCGAGCGGCACATTGAGGTCCACCATGCGGGTCAGCACCCAACCCACTCGTCCGCGAGGATCGCGAACCAGCGACCAGTCTTCCAGCGCTGGCTTGGGCGGAGCGGCGGTGGTCGTTGCCGTCTTGGGGGCTTCCGGCTTGAGGGGTGGCTGGATCGCGGCCGCGGCCGGCGCTGTGGGCTTCGACGCGGCCTTCGCCGGCTGCGGCTTGGGCAGTTGCAGCTTGTCGCCGGCAGCCGGATAGTGCATAGGTGTAGGCACCGATTTGTCCACGAAAGCCCGCCGCAGTGCTTCCAGCTTCTCGCCTGAGGCCAGTTGATAAAGGTGCTCGGTCTCGCGCCCCGGTTCCACGTGCAGATTGGTTTCAAGGCGGGTTGCGCCCAGCGCTTGCACCGGCGCATTCTTTGCGCCCGCCGCCAGTTTCTCAAATCCATCAAAGACTTCCTGCGACACCAATCCTCGCTGTTCCAGCCACCCTTCCTGTCCGTTGGCGAGACGCACTTGCAAGAAGCGCCGCTGTTTTGCCAGCACTTCCACGCGGTCTCCGTTCTTCAGCGTGGCGATCTTGTTGTAGACCACGGCCACGCGGTCGCGCAGCGTGGCCTGAGGCGCCGACACATAGGCAACTTCCGCCGCTTTGATCTGGCGCACGCGCTTGCAGCCCGTCAGGCCCGCCAGGCACGCTGCCATTAAAATCAGCGCGATGCGTTTTGGATTGGAGAGTCGCAACAAGAATGCTAGCGGAATTTTCCGTCCCGCTTAGACGTTATCAAATTTCACGCTAGAGCTCTGTGAGTATTGGCAAGGATTTTTCGTCGGCTGTTGATTACCGTGGTGACGTTTACACACGTACTCCACCATCCTACGATGAACTCATCCATGGCAGTTCTGGGGAGGGCTGCTGGCTAAGCGCCTCGGATCCTATGAATCGAGTCCTGTGATTCGGGCGCTTTTTGCGCCGCCGCTCGGCCCACTGCGACTTCCCTCACCGCGTTGCATCTATATGGAGTGGTAAAATTGCCTTTGTTTGAGTTGGCGGCAAGCTCGTCGCCCGCCCAACGAAGGCACAGGAGACCCCATGGCAAGCAGTGCAATTATTGAAGTGAGTGATTCCAATTTTGACGCGAACGTTCTGAAGTCAGAGCATCCGTTTCTGGTGGATTTCTGGGCAGTCTGGTGCGGTCCGTGCAAGGCCATTGCGCCAATCGTCGACGAACTTGCAACTGAGTATCAGGGCAAGGTGAAAGTCGGCAAGTTGGATATCGACGCGAATCCAGCGACCCCCCAGCGTTATGGCGTGCGCGGCATCCCCACCCTGCTCGTGTTCAAGGGCGGCGAAGTAAAAGAGCAGATCGTGGGTTACGTGTCCAAAGAAACCATCCAGAAGGCGCTCGACAAACATCTGTAAACTCCAGCCCGCAGCGGGGTAGGTTCCTGAGCCTGCCCTGCTTGAGTTTTCAATCATTTCTGGGCTGTCTAGCCCGAGTTGCCTGGCCCCGAGTTGCCTAGCTTGGTTAAACCCCCGGAAAAATCAGTATTCTTTCCGCCCTGCCGCTCTCGGCTGCTTCCAGATTTACTTCGTCTCCCACGACTTGGCACGCAAAACGGCTTCGTTCCAGCGGGTGCGCAAATCATCGGCTTGGGAGCCCGGCATCTGCGGGTCGAAACGCCTTTCGTCTCGCGCAGCGCGGGCCAGGTCTTGTGCGTCCCGCCAGAATCCCACGCCGAGGCCGGCAAAGTAGGCAGCCCCCAGCGCGGTGGTCTCGGTGACGTGCGGGCGAACCACCGGGATTCCCATGATGTCGGCTTGAAACTGCATGAGGGCGTCGTTGGCGGATGCGCCGCCGTCCACGCGCAACTCCGGCAGCGCAGTTGCGGCATCGCGTTGCATCGCATCCAGCAGATCGGCCACTTGATAGGCGATGCTCTCCAGAGCGGCGCGGGCGAGGTGTCCTGCGGTGGTGCCGCGGGTCAAGCCAAAGATGGAGCCCCGCGCGTATTGGTCCCAATGGGGAGCGCCTAGCCCCACGAACGCAGGCACAAAGTACACGCCGCCATTGCCAGGCACAGATGCGGCGAGAGGTTGGACTTCTGCGGAAGTGCGAATGATCCCCAAGCCGTCGCGCAACCATTGCACCACCGCGCCTCCAACGAAGACGCTGCCCTCCAACGCGTATTCGATCGCGTTGCCCGTCTTCCAAGCCACGGTCGTAAGCAAGCGATTGGAGGAGGAGACGGCGCGGGTACCGGTGTTCTGCAGAGCGAAGCAGCCGGTACCGTAGGTGTTCTTGGTAAGGCCGGGAGAAACGCAGCGTTGCCCAAAGAGTGACGCCTGCTGATCGCCGGCGATGCCCGCGATGGAAATGCCGGCAAGCCCCGCCGTGGTGGCTTCGCCATACACTTCGCTAGAGGCGCGGACCGACGGCAGCAGCGCAGCCGGAATCCGAAACAGGCGCAGCAGGTCCGCATCCCATTGCCCGGTGTGGATGTTGAAGAGCATAGTGCGCGAAGCATTGCTGGCGTCGGTGGCGTGGACTTTGCCGCCGGTGAGCTTCCACAGCAGCCAGCTGTCGACCGTGCCGAAGGCGAGCCGCCCCGCTTCGGCGAGGGCACGCGTACCGGCGATGTGGTCGAGAATCCACGCCAGCTTGCTGGCCGAGAAGTAGGCGTCAATCAACAGGCCGGTGCGTTGTTGGATCAGGGTTTCGTGGCCTTCGGCTTTGAGTTGGTCGCAGAAAGCGGCGGTGCGGCGGTCTTGCCAGACAATGGCATTGCAAACCGGTGCGCCAGTCTCACGGTCCCACACCAGGGTGGTTTCGCGCTGGTTGGTTATGCCGATGGCGGCGATGTCGCGGGGCTCGATCCCAGCGCGGGTCATGGCTTCCACCGCAACGCTCACCTGGGAGGCCCAGATCTCGTCGGGATTGTGCTCGACCCATCCTGGCTGGGGATAGATTTGTTCGAACTCGCGTTGCGCCGCGGCCTTGATGGAGCTATCGCGGTCGAACACGATGGCGCGCGAACTCGTCGTACCCTGGTCCAACGCTAGGATGTATGGCAAGCGACCTCCGTCATTCCGATCTTGTATTGGTCCCGGTAATTGGGCCTAGGGACGCGGGAGAAAGCGGCGGATACCGAAATCATAGACTGCGCCGCCGATCAGCCCGCCCACTAGCGGTGCGACCACGGGCACCCACCACACGCGAATGCCGTCCGTCAGGCCATTGTTGTGAAAGCCGACCAGAACGGTGAACAGGCGCGGGCCAAAATCGCGGGCGGGGTTGATTGCGTAGCCGTGCAATCCGCCGAAGCTGACGCCGATGGCGACCACCACCAGCCCAATCATGAGCGGTGCAAGGTTGGCGCCGGGAGGAGCGTTGTATTCATCGGTGATGGCGAACACCAGCAGCAGCAACAGAGCAGTGCCGATCACCTGGTCGAGGAATCCGGCGTGCAAGATGGCCGGGAAGGCGGGGAATGTGGTGAAGACGCCCGCAGTATGTTCGAGTCCAGGATCCACCAGGTGGAAGGCTGGCAAGTAGTTCCAATAGACCAACGCCGCAGCCACAAATGCTCCGGCGGTTTGCGCCAGTGAGTAGGGCACGACCTTGCGCCACGGAAAACCTCGGAAGACGGCCAGAGTCAGTGTGACCGCCGGATTGAGATGACTTCCGGAGACTCTGCCGGCGATGTAGATGCCCATGGTGACGCCAAGTCCCCAACCCAAGGTGATATTGGTGAAGCCGCCGTGAACCACTTCGCCCGGAGTCTTGGACGGAAACAAAACGACCATGGCCACCACGCCGAGGCCGAACAGAATCAGCACCAGGGTCCCGAGAAACTCTGCGATTAGTTCCGCTGCCAGCGAAGGTTTGGGGTTCATGGTTCCGGTCGGTGTTTCCGCCGGAAGGTAGTGTAGCAGCAAGTCCACATCGGCCACGGAGGCAGGAGGCGCGAGAGTCGAAGATGGCGACCCCTCCCGAAGCACGACTCCCTAAGACGAATGGCTACGGGCCCAGTGGCAGAGCGCGCTCAAGCTTGAAGCTGAGAGCCATCTCTGCGGGGAGGATGATGTCACGCTTGCCGGTGAAGGCAGCTCCCACCGTGCCTGCGCCCGCTCCCAACAGCGCGCCGATCCCCGCTCCCTTGCCGCCGCCGAAGATTCCGCCGAACAGCGCCCCTCCGCCCGCGCCCCCACCGACCATGGCTGCGGTGCGTTTGCCTTTCCCCTTGGATGTCCGGTCCACCGGGATGGTTTGGATCCGGTAAGTGTGGCCATTGACGACAATAGTTTTGAGTGTCACTCCAAGGACGGCGCCGCCCTTGAATCGTCCGGCCGCTTTCGCCTCGGTGACGGTGCCGGACGCGGTGGCACCTGCAGGGATGACGACCTTGCCATCCACTGATACCGGCTCCGCCAGGGAGGCGGCGAAGATCTCACCCGAGCTGCTGGTTTTCGAACCAAGCGCTTGACCCAGGCGCACTGTCAACACCGTGCCGGCTGGAACGGTGAGACCGCCAGTCTGTGCGGAGGGTTTCGGGGCGGTGGTAGTGGCATGCGGAGCGATGGTAGCGGCATGGATAGTGGCGGTCTTGGCGCTGGGTTTGGCCGGAGGAACTACGACATTGGTTGCGCTGGAGCCGTCATCAATCGTGGTCTGATCGTCCAGATTGTTCACTCCGGGCTCGGCGTTCGCGATCTTCGCCAACTCTTTTTTGGCCAGAACGCTCTTCACCGTTCCGCGCAGGGTCACGCTGCCGCGCTTGGCCTCCGCGGTAAAATTCGAATCTTTGGTGTCGGGGTCGGCGGCCGCCTTTTGTTCAATGGTCTTGGAGATTTCTTCGTCGGTCGGCTTGTGGTAGCAGGCGGGTAGCAGAAACAGGCCCAGGAACAGTACCGAGATAGCTGCCTTGCGCATCGCGCCTCCCAGGGACGGCGTGAGGAACCGTCCAGTAGATTTTAGCGCGATGGCGCGGTCGAAGGTAGAAGTACCTGAGGATTGACTCCCGCCACCAGGGGCAGCAGAATCAGGGCAGCAGAATCAGAGTAGTAGACTCAAGGCGCAAAAAACGCTGCGCGGGAAGTCAAGCTCCCGGCGCAGCGCTGGATTTGTGGACTCGAGTCCAGGCCTCAGCCAGCCTAGCCCTCGAGTTGGACCTGCAGGACCTCTCCCGGTAGCCGGGTCATTCTGGGCTCGGTGCTGGTTTCGACGCGGTGCTGGGAGGGGCGTTTGAGAGCCGGCCGAGGCGCCGCGAAATCGTCGTCGGGACGCAGCCGCTCCATTTTGATGCCCAACGTCTTCTCCAACTGGAACATCTCGGCCCGCTGCTCCCGGGCAAAAAGAGTGGAAGCGATGCCTCGTTCGCCAGCGCGTCCAGTCCGTCCCACGCGGTGGATGAAGTTCTCCGCAAGATCGGGCAGATCGTAGTTGATGACGTGGGCAATGTCGTCCACGTGAATGCCGCGCGAAGCCAGGTCGGTGGCGACCAGCACGCGATAGCGACCGTCCTGAAAGCCGGACAGCGCCGCGGTTCGTTGCGACTGCGAGCGGTCGCCGTGAATCATGGCGGCAGCAAAGCCTTCCTTGGCAAGGTTTTTGGCCAGGCGCTCGGTGCCGCGTTTGGTGCGTGCGAACACCAGGCAGCGTCCGGTTTCGTTCGAGAGCAGGCGGTGCAGCATTTCCTGCTTGCGATCGGCGGCAACTTCAAAAGCTTGCACGCGGACGTTTTCCGATGGCTTCAAGGTATTTCCTAACGCCACTCGAACCGGGTTTTTCATGTAATCGTTTACCAAGTGAGCCACCGAGGCTTCCAATGTTGCGGAGAAACACATGGTCTGGCGCTGTTTGGGCAGAATCGATGCAATGCGGCGAATGGCGGGCAAGAAGCCCATGTCCAACATGCGGTCCGCCTCGTCCAGAACCAGCACTTTCAGGCTGACGAAGTTAAAGAGCTTGCGGTCGAGGAAATCTTCCAGGCGTCCGGGAGTGGCGACTACCAGGCGCGCGCCGTGACGGATCGCCCGCAGTTGCTGCCCTTCCGACAATCCGCCGACCACCAGGGCCGCTGGAGTCAGCTTGTTGCCGCGCAGGGCGTCGTACACATCCACCACCTGCATGGCCAGTTCGCGCGTCGGAACCAGCACTAGAGCTGCGATGCCGGGGGTTTTCTCCTTCATCAGTCGCTCGATGATCGGGATGAGAAACGCGAGGGTCTTGCCGGTTCCGGTCGAAGCCGTGGCCAACACATCTTTGCCGTCGAGGGCATGCGGAATGGCCGCTACTTGTACGGGGGTGGGCACGGAAAAGCCGGAGGCTGCGATACGTTCTTTGGTATAGGGGGAAATCGGTAATTCTGTGAAACTCTGCATTACACTTGCTTTCTGTCTGGCGGAAACAGGGCCGTGCGCACGGAAGGTTTCCGGGCGAACACCTGATGGCCAGTTTTTCTTGAGATTACGCCGAAGACAAACGGGAGTAAAACTAAGGCGGGAAGGTCAGATCAACTCGAAGACTTAACCGGAGCAACCGCACCACAACCGTGGTATTAGACGCAACATCAGTATAGCACGGGCGCAGCGATTCTTATTGCCAGCACAGGGCAGGCAGTGTCAAGATAGCTACCCAGCACGCAAACCCACGCAAACCTCAAGGAGCATGGATGAATCTCACGCGTAGGCAGGCATTGTTGGGTGGTTCCGCGGTTGCGGTCGCAGCGGCCATGCCGCGAACCGCTCACGGCCTTTCTTTTCCGGACTCTTCCGCTGCGGCAGGCCAGACAGCCTCCGCTGATTCTGCCGTCGCTGATTCCGCCTTCGACGATGCAGTCAGCGTTTCCGACCTGGAAGCGATTGCCCACACCCGCATGGAGCACATGGCCTGGGAATACATCTCCGGCGCGGCTGCGGACGAGATCACGCTGCGCTGGAACCGCGAGGCCTATGACCGCATTCGTCTGAATCCTCGGGTGCTCCACGACGTAAGCGCTCTGGATACCAGAGTGAAAGTCCTCGGCCTCGATTTGCCGTTCCCGGTTATGCTGGCGCCGACTTCGCTTCACAAGCTGGCGCATCCCGAAGGCGAACTGGCCACGGTGAAAGGGGCTGGAGCTGCCGGCACGGGCATGGTCCTGAGCACCATGTCGAGCGTGTCACTGGAAGACGTCGCGAAGGCTGCGAGCGGGCCGTTGTGGTTTCAGCTCTACGTGCAGAAGGACCGCGGATTTACCGAGCAACTCGTGAAGCGTGCCGCCGCCTCAGGATACAAGGCCCTGGTCGTGACCGTCGATACGCCGGTCGGGGGCGCCCGCAACCGCCAGGAACGGGCCAAGTTTCATCTGCCGCCCGGCGTGGACATGCCCAACCTGCGCGGA